>NZ_JBEPCJ010000008.1:0-176496 GCF_040299565.1 Spirillospora sp. NPDC000708 | reverse complement strand
CGTGGCCGTCATCGTGCTCGGCCTCCTGCCGGACGGCATCGACCTGCGGCGGTTCAGGAGGGCCCATGTCTAGGCCGGTCGTCATCGCGGCGGCGCCGGCGCCCGTGCCGGAGAACACCACGATGCCCTTGGGCTCGCTGGTGCCCGCGGCGAAGGCCACGGCGATGTCGGTCACCACGGCGGGCGAGCCGCGCAGCCCGACGGCCTGCCAGGCCCGGCGCGCCGCGGTCACGGCCGCGGGCCGGCCGGCCGAACCGGCTCCGGCGATTCCGAACACGCCGGTGAGGATGTGGGTACGGTCGAGGTCTCCGAGCGCCTCCCGCAGGGCGGTGGTGAGCGCCCCTGCGGTGTCGCCCCCGGAGTTGGGGTTGGCCCCGGGACCGGTGCCGGAACCGGCCAGGGCGCCCCCGAGCGTCAGCACGACACAGCGGGTCTTCGTGCCACCCGCGTCTATGCCGACCACGTAAGGACCGGCCAAATGGGTCAACACAGGGCGACCGTAGCCTTTTCTACCGTTGACGTGACATCCTGGCAGTAAGAAACTTTCTTCCATGAGGAAACCCATCGGCCCCGAGCCGGGGAGCGCGGGGGAGCCCGGAGCGGCACGGGACGAGCCGGCGCGCAAGGACGCGACGCCGCTGAGCACCGTGGTGCGGGTCCGCTCGCTGCTGCCCTCGCTGCCCCCCGCCGAGCGACGAGTCGCTCAACGCGTCATCGACGACCCCGAAGGGGTCGCCAACTCGACCATCACCGAACTCGCCCAGACCTGTGGCACCTCCGAGACCACCGTCATCAGGTTCTGCCGCGCGATCGGGTTCCATGGTTATCCAGAGCTCCGACTGACCCTCGCCACCGAGGCGGGACGGGCCCAGAGCGCCAGCGGCGGACGGGTCATCGGCAGCGACATCAGTCCCGACGACTCCCTCGAGCAGATCGTGGAGAAGGTGACCTTCGCCGATGCCCGCGCCGTCGAGGAGACCGCCGCCCAGCTGGACATCAAGATGCTCGAACAGGTCGTCGACGCCCTCGTCGCCGCCGACCGGGTCGACGTCTACGGGGTCGGCGCCAGCGCGTTCGTCGCGATGGACTTCCAGCAGAAGCTGCACCGTATCGGACGCGTCTGCTCGGCCTGGGCCGACGCGCACATCATGCTCACCAGCGCCGCGGTGCTGGGTCCCACCAGCGTGGCGATCGGCATCTCGCACACCGGCGCGACCGTCGAGACCATCGACGCCCTGGAGGTCGCCAAGAGCAACGGCGCCACGACCGTGGCGCTGACCAACTTCCCGAAGTCCCCCATCGCGGAGATGGCCGATCTGATCCTCACGACAGCGGCGCGGGAGACGACCTTCCGCTCCGGCGCCACCGCCAGCCGGCTGGCGCAGCTCACGGTGGTCGACTGCGTCTTCGTCGGAGTGGCGCAGCGCACCTACGGGCCTACCCGCAAGGCCCTGGAAGCCACGTTCGAGGCGGTCCGCGGCCGGACCGTGCGACCCGACCGGAGGCGTCGGTGATCGATTGCGAGCTCCCCACCGAGGGCCGGAACCCCCGCACCCTCGACGTCGACACGCTGCCGACCCTGGAGGTGCTGCACCTGATCAACACGGAGGACGCCACCGTCCCAATGGTGGTGGCGGCCGTCCTGCCCGAGGTCGCCCGGCTGGTCGACCTCGCGGTCGACTCGCTGCGCGCGGGCGGCCGCGTGCACTACTTCGGCGCCGGCACGTCCGGCCGGCTCGCGGTCATCGACGCCGCCGAGCTGCCCCCCACGTTCGGCATCTGGGGCCGGGTCGTCGCGCACCACGCCGGCGGCCCCGGCGCCCTGTCCCAGGCGATCTCCGACGTCGAGGACGACATCGAGCTCGGCATGCGGGACGCCCGCGAGGTGTGCGCCGGCGACATCGCCATCGGCATCGCCGCCAGCGGCCGCACCCCCTACGTGATCGGCGCGCTGCGCGCCGCCACCGCGGCCGGCGCGCGCACGGCGCTGATCAGCTGCAACCCGCACACGCCCTACGGCGAGGAAGTGGAGGTGCACATCGGCCTGGCCACCGGGCCCGAGGTGATCAGCGGTTCCACCCGGATGAAGGCGGGCACCGCGACCAAGCTCGTGCTCAACTCCTTCTCCACCACCCTGATGATCAGGATGGGCCGCACCTACTCGAACCTGATGGTCAGCGTGAACGCGCTGAACTCCAAGCTGCGCGCCCGGCTGGTGCGCATCCTCACCGAGGCCACCGGCATGGACGCGCGGACCTGCGAGAACGCGCTGACCGAGGCGGGCGGCAACACCCGCGTCGCGCTGGTCTCGCTGCTCGGCGAGGTCCCCGCCGCGCGCGCCACGGTGGTCCTGGAGGAGACCGACGGCGGCGTCCGGGAGGCCCTGCAACGCCTCAGGTCCGCCTGACAGGGGGTCGGGCGGCGCACCCGCGCGGCGGCCGAGGCGCGCCGAGACGAGCCTCGCCCGTTCCGAGCCGGCGGCGGCCCCCGCCGGCCCGCGGAGGGTCCGTGGTCATGCGATCGTCCCCGCACCGATCGCATGACCACGCCACCCCGACCGCGGCGCGCCGCGCCGGGCCGACATGGCGATACCGGGCCTGGCGCGGCGGGACCGGAGCCTGGCGCGGCGGGGCCGGAGCCTGGCGCGGCGGGGCCGGGCCTGGCGGCGGGGCCGGAGTCGCCGCGCGTGCGTGAGCGAGCGGGGTCAGTGCTGTTCGTACCGGCGGAGCTCCTGGCGGGCGACCGTGCGGACGTGCACCTCGTCCGGGCCGTCGAAGATCCGCATCGCCCGCACCCAGGCGTACATCGCGGCCAGCGGCGTGTCGTCGGACACCCCGGCGCCGCCGTGGACCTGGATCGCGCGGTCGAGCACCTCGTGGGTGATCCGCGGCACGACCACCTTGATCGCCGCGATCTCCGACCGGGCGCCCTTGGCGCCGTGCTCGTCGATCAGCCACGCCGTCTTCAGGGTGAGCAGCCGCGCCTGCTCGATCGCCATCCGCGACTCGGCGATCTGCTGGCGCACCACGCCCTGCTTCGCGAGCGGTCCGCCGAACGCGACGCGGTCCACGGCCCGGCGGCACATCAGCTCCAGCGCCCGCTCCGCCATCCCGAGCGCGCGCATGCAGTGGTGGATCCGCCCCGGCCCGAGCCGCGCCTGGGCGATCATGAACCCGTCGCCCTCCTCGGCGAGCAGGTTCGACACCGGCACCCGGACGTCCTCGAACAGGATCTCCGAATGGCCGTGCTGGTCCTGGTAGCCGAACACCGGCAGGTGCCGGACGACGGTCACGCCCGGCGTGTCGCGGGGCACCAGCACCTGCGACTGCTGCCGGTGCGCGGGCCCGTCCGGGTCCGTCTTGCCCATCACGATGAAGATCTTGCAGCGCTCGTCGGCCGCGCCGGTGATGAACCACTTGCGGCCGTTGATCACGTACTCGTCGCCGTCCCGGACGATCGAGGTCGTGATGTTGGTGGCGTCGGAGGAGGCGACCTCCGGCTCCGTCATCGCGAACGCGCTGCGGATCTCCCCGTCCAGCAGCGGCCTCAGCCACCGCTCCTTCTGCTCCGGGGTCCCGAACATGTGCAGGACCTCTATGTTCCCAGTGTCCGGCGCGGCGCAGTTGACCGCCTCCGGGGCCAGGTCGGGAGAGCGGCCCGTCAGCTCCGCAAGCGTGGCGTACTCCAGGTTGGACAGCCCGGACACGTCCGGCAGGAACAGGTTCCACAGGCCGCGCTCGCGCGCCTCCGCCTTCAGTTCCTGGACGACCGGCGGCAGGGCGTGCGGGTCGTTCTCCGCGCGCCAGGCCGTGTACACCGGCTCGGCCGGGTACACGTGCTCGTCCATGAACTCCTGGAGTCTCTCCTGGTAGTCCAGCGCTTTCGGGCTGAGTGCGAAGTCCATGCGCGCCAGTCTGGCAGAACGAGATTCGGTCAAGGTGGGCGGGATCGCTTACCATCGGCCCGTGCCCGACAAGACGGTCAAAGCCGTGATCACCGACTGGGGCGGCGTCCTCACCTCCCCGCTGAACGACGCCGTCGGCGCCTGGCTGGCCGCCGACCGCATCGACGCCAACCGGTACCGCACGGTCATGCGCGCCTGGGTGGCGCAGGCCTACGACGGCGCCGGGACCAACCCCATCCACGGCCTGGAGGACGGCTCGCTCGCCCCCGAGGAGTTCGAGCGCCTCCTCGCCGCCGAACTGCTCACCGTCGACGGCGGCCCCGTCGCCGCCGCGGGCCTCATCTCCCGCATGTTCGGCGCGTTCTCGCCGGTCGAGCCGATGTACGAGGCGCTCCGCGCGGCCCGCTCCGCCGGTGCCCGCACCGCCCTCCTCTCCAACTCCTGGGGCAACGACTACCCCCGCGACCTGTTCGCCGACCTCTTCGACGCCGTCGTCATCTCCTGCGAGGTCGGCATGCGCAAGCCGGACGAGCGGATCTTCCGGCACGCGCTCGGCCTGCTCGGCCTGGACGCCGCCGAATGCGTCTTCATCGACGACATCGAGCACAACATCCGGGCCGCCGAATCGCTCGGCATCCGCGGCATCCACCACACATCCGCCGACGCCACGATCGCCGAACTGCGCGAACTGGGCCTCCTCGCATGACAGACTGACGAACCGTCATGCGCGTCTACCTTCCGTCCACGCTTCCGCTCCTCGCCGCCGCCCACGCCGCGCGCGAGGCCGGCCCCGCGCCCCTCGCCGCGCACGCCGTGACGCCCGCGCTGCGCGAGTGGTACGCGGGCGGCGACCTCGAGGAGCTGGAGTACGCGGCGCTGACCGCGGCGGCCCGCGCCTCGCTGCGCCTGCTCGCCGCCGACCCGTCCGCGCCGCGCCGCCGCGTCGTCCTCGCCGCCGAGATCCCGGACCAGTCGGTCTCGTCGGTCCGCGGCGACGCGTCCCTCGACGGCGACGACCGCTCGCTCGTCGAGATCACCGCACCCGTCCCGTGGAAGCGCCTGGCCTCCGGCCACGTCGACGACCTCGCCGCCGTCCCCGACGTGACCGCCGCCGTCGAGGCCCTCCCCGTCGCCGACGCCGGCGACGAGGACGCCCTCTTCACCGTCGACGGCGCCGAAGGCCACGACCTCCTCTGGTACGCCACCCAAGAACTCCAGCACCTCCTCTGACCCGCCCGCGTCCTTCGCAGGGCTCGGCCCGTCACCGTTCCTCCAGCAGTGCGGCCGCGCGCCTCACGGCGGATGGATCGGCAACGTGGAGGAGAGCGAGCAGCTTCCAAGGTGCGGGCGGGGAGCGGTAGGTATTCGCGGGAGGGGGCTGGGTAGGGCTCGGCATGTCGACACGGCCGTCGGACATGCGGGGAGCGACCAGATGGACGCCGTCACCAACGTTCCGGTACCGGTGAACGAGCCGGTCAAGGGGTACGCGCCGGGCAGCCCGGAGCGGGCCGCCCTGGAAGCGAAGATCAAGGAGCTCGGCGGCGCGGAGACCGAGCTGACGATGACCATCGGCGGGGAGCGCCGGATGGGCGCCGGCGCCCCCATCGACGTGGTCGAGCCGCACAACCACCGGCACGTCCTCGGGCGGATGGGCAACGCCGCCGACGCCGACGTCGCCGAGGCCATCGCGGCGGCGCGGGAGGCGGCGCCCGGATGGCGGGCCATGGCGCCCGACGACCGGGCCGCGATCTTCCTGCGGGCCGCCGAACTCCTGTCCGGGCCGTGGCGGTCCACGCTGAACGCGGCGACGATCCTCGGGCAGTCCAAGTCCGTCCAGCAGGCGGAGATCGACTCGGCGTGCGAGCTGATCGACTTCCTGCGGTTCAACGTGGCGTACGCGCGGCGGATTCGCGAGACGCAGCCGAACTCCTCGCCGGGCGTGTGGAACCGGATGGAGTACCGGCCGCTGGAGGGGTTCGTCCTCGCCATCACCCCGTTCAACTTCAGCGCGATCGCCGGGAACCTGCCGACCTCGCCCGCGCTGATGGGCAACGTCGTGGTGTGGAAGCCGTCGCCGACGCAGCAGCTCGCCGCGCACCACACGATGCGGCTCCTGGAGGCCGCCGGCCTGCCGCCCGGCGTCATCAACCTCGTCACCGGCGACGGGCAGGCCGTCTCGAACGTCGCCCTGGCCAGCCCTGACCTCGCGGGCCTGCACTTCACCGGTTCGCCGCCGACCTTCCAGGCGCTGTGGCGGACGATCGGGGAGAACATCGCCCGGTACCGCGGATACCCGCGGATCGTGGGCGAGACCGGCGGCAAGGACTTCGTGGTAGGGCACCCCTCCGCCGATCCGGACGTGCTGAAGACCGTGCTGGTGCGGGGCGCGTTCGAGTACCAGGGCCAGAAGTGCTCCGCCGCGTCCCGCGCCTACATCCCGCGCTCCGTCTGGGACGGCATGCGCGACGACTTCTGCGCCGAGGTCGAGGGCCTCACCATGGGCAACGTGGCGGACGACCTCTCGGCCTTCATGGGCGCCGTGATCGACGACCGCGCTTTCGCCAAGCACCGGCGCGCCATCGAACGGGCGCGCGGCATCGACACCATGCGGATGCTCGTCGGCGGGGAGCTGGACGACTCGGTCGGCTACTTCGTCCGGCCCACGGTGCTGGAGTCGTCGGACCCGACCGACGAGATCTTCACCACCGAGTACTTCGGGCCGATCCTCGGCGTCCACGTCTACGAGGACCACGACTACGACTCCGTCCTGACGCAGCTGGAGAGCGTCTCCGAGTACGGGCTGACCGGCGCGATCGTCGCTCAGGACCGCGCGGCCATCGCCGCCGCGACCGAGACCCTCCGCTTCGCGGCCGGCAACTTCTACATCAACGACAAGCCGACCGGCGCCGTGGTCGGCCAGCAGCCGTTCGGCGGCGCCCGCGCCTCCGGCACCAACGACAAGGCCGGATCGGTGTTCAACCTGACCCGCTGGACGAACGTCCGCGCCATCAAGGAGACCTTCGTCCCGCCCACCGACTTCCGCTACCCCCACATGGGCCCCTGACCCGACACCCGAGCCACAAGACACCCACCACCGGACCGCGCCGGAGGTGCGGGGCGCGCTGGATGTGCCGGCGGTGAGAGGCCGGATGTCCGGCCCACCGTCAGCGTTGAAAGGCCGGATGTCCGGCCCTACCGTCAGCGTTGAGAGGCCGGTTGTCCGGCTCTACCGTCAGCGCTGCTCGGGCAGGTGGTGGCGGTTACCGTGGCGAGGTGGGCGTGGTTGCCCGGCTGATCGCGCGCTCGGCGATGTCGGGGGGTGCGGCGGCGATGACGGCGTCGAGCGAGGACCGGGAGATCTGAAGGTCGGTGATGGCCTTGGTGATCCGCTCGCGTTCTGTGTACAGGTCGGCGACGAGGTCGGGGCAGGTCGGCACGAGGCGTTCGTCCTCCTCGCGCAGGCAGGGGAGGATCGTGGCGATGGTGGCGGTGTTCAGGCCGGCGGCGAGCAGGCTGCGGATGCGGCGCACGGTGTCCACGTCGGCCTCGCTGTATTCGCGGTAGCCGCTGGGTCGCCTTGCGGGGTGGAGGAGCCGCTGCTCCTCGTAGTAGCGCAGCAGCCGTTCATGCACGCCGGTCCTGCGGGACAGTTCACCGATCCGCATGTGGCCCTCCTCACCGGTGCCTCGCCGACGGCCGGCGCCGCTTGACTCTCACATCGATGTGAAACTCTAGCGTGCCGGGCATGGGCAAGAGCTTGGTCTCGCTCGCGGCCTTGTGCGCGAGCGTCTTCGTCGTCGGTACCTCGGAGTACCTGGTCGCGGGCATGCTGCCCGAGATCGGCGCGGACCTTGGGGTCTCCCAGGGCACCGCCGGGCAGGCGGTGACCGCCTACGCGCTCGGGGTGGTGATCGGCGGCCCCCTGGTGACCATGGCGACCGCACGGCTGCCCCGCAAGGGGCTGGCGATCGGCCTGATGCTGCTGTTCGCCGCGGGCAGCGCGCTCAGCGCCCTGGCCCCGACGTTCGCGCTGCTGCTGGCCGGACGGGTGGTCTCCTCGCTCAGCCACGCCGCGTTCCTGGCGCTGGCCCTGGTGATGGCCACCAGCGTGGTGCCCGAGCACAGGACCGGCTCGGCGATCGCCACCGTGGCCTCGGGGTTCACCGTGGCCACCTTGCTCGGGGTTCCCCTGGGGTCGCTGCTGGGACACGCCGCCGGATGGCGCGCCCCGTTCGCGGTGCTCACCGCGCTCACGCTGGCGTCCGTCGCGTTGCTGGCCCTGGTGCTTCCCCGGCGGCCCGCGCCGGCCATGAGCCTGCGTGACGAACTGCGCGTCGTGACCCGCAAGCCGGTGCTGCTGGCCACCGCCATCACCGCGGTCGGCTTCTCTGGTGTCTCGGTCGTGTTCACCTTCATCGCGCCCCTGCTCACCCGCATCAGCGGTTTCTCCTCGGCCGCCGTCTCCGCCCTGCTGCTCGCCTATGGCGCCGGCAGCTTCCTGGGCAACCTGGCCGCCGGCAAGCTGACCGACAGATCCATGACCGCGACCGTGCGCGGCGTGTTCGGCGGCCTGACCGGCGTGCTGGCGGCCATGCCGTTCGCCGCCGCCTGGCGGCCCACCGCCGTTCTCGCCGTCCTCGCCTTGGGCCTGCTCGCCACCGCCACCATCGCCCCCTTGCAAGGTCTGATCCTGCGCCACGCCGGAACGGCACCGACCCTGGCGGTCTCGGTCAACGTCGGCGCGTTCAACCTCGGCGCCGCCGCCGGCTCCGCCCTCGGCGGGCTCCTGGTGGCCGGGGGCGCGCTGCGCTGGAACGGGCTGGCCGGGGCCGTGCTGAGCCTGACCGGCCTGGCCCTGACCTACCTGATCCCGTCCCGCGCCCGCACCGCGTCACCGAACGGCGAAACCGGGGCGGGGGCGGGTGCGGTTGCGGTCGGGGGCGGGAGGGCCGACGATTAGTCCGCCTCGCATTACGGCGGGGCGGGCCGGTGCCGGGACGGCGCCCGCCGACGCCTTTCGAGCCGCGCATGGGAACGGGATGTCGACGCTGAACCGTCTGGTGCTGTGGAACATCGATCACACCCTGGTCGACGTCGGGCGGGTCACCCGGGACGCCTACGCGGAGGCGTTCCAGCGGACCGTCGGGCGGCCCCTCGTGCGGCTCGCGCCGACTCCGGGCCGGACCGAATCGGAGATCATCTTCGAGACGCTGGCGTTCAACGACGTCGTCACCACCGACGACCATCTGCCCTCCTTCGTCGCCGCGCTCACCGAGGCGTTCGCGAACCGCCGTGCCGATCTGCGGGCGCACGGCCGGGTGCTGGCCGGGGCCCGGGAGGCCGTCGAGGCCCTGGCGCACGTGCCCGGGGTCGTGCAGTCCGTGCTGACCGGGTCGGTGCGTCCGAACGCCGTGCTGAAGGTGACCGAGCTCGGCCTCGCCGACCGCCTCGACCTCGGCGCCGGGGGCTACGAGGACGGCGTCTACAGCAAGGCCGCGCTGCTGGAGCTCGCCCGCAGCCGCGCGGGCGAGCGGCACGGCGCCCGGTACCCCGAGTCGGCCACCGTGTACATCGCCGATTCGCCGCGCGACGTGCAGGCCGCCCGCATCGCCGGGTCGCCGATCATCGCCGTCGCCACCGGAAGCGCCACCGAGGCCGAGCTGCGCTCCGCCGGTGCCGACCAGGTGCTCGCGACCTTGGCCGACACCGATGCCGTGGTGAGCGCCGTGGCGGAGCTGACCCGCATCTGACCTCGCCGCCCTCACGGGCGCACCCGGCACGTGACGGTGTTCTCGTGGGGCGCGCCGCCACCGCGCCGCATGATCGGGTCTTGGTCATTCGTCGCTCCCTTCGTGGACGGGTCTCAGTCTCGGCGCCGCGCCCGGGCACTGGAAGTGGAACCGCGTTCTGTGGAAAACCCCGGTGTGTGGGGCATGAGGATGGCCTGACGCCTCGTTGTGTGGCCGCCGTGGATTGCCCGCCGCACGGCTGTGACCTGCGATGGGACGCGGCCGTCCGGGCAGCGGGCGCATGTCGGCGGAAGTTGCGCGGGCCGGGCGGCGAGGCCGATATTGGGAGGGTCGCGCACCGAGGGCGCGGCGGGGAGGGAGAGCGATGTCGCGTGATCACGAGGTCTCCGAGGGAGCGGCGCTGTGGCGGCCGTCGGAGGAGGTCGTCGCGAACGCGCGGGTGACCCGCTTCATCCACTGGCTGTGGGACCGGGGTGTGCGCGCGGAGTCCTACGACGACCTGTGGCGCTGGTCGGTGACCGAGGTCGACGACTTCTGGGACGCGATCTGGTCGTACTTCGACGTGGTCGGCGAGCGCGGTGACGGCCCGGTCCGCGAGGGCGGCCCCATGCCGGTGGACGGCCTGCGCTGGTTCCCCGGCGCCACCCTGAACTACGCCGCGAACGCGCTGCGCCGCGCCGAGGACACGCCGGACGAGACGGCCGTCGTGTTCCGGTCGGAGGCCGGCGGGCACCGGGTGCTGACCTACCGCGAGCTGTTCCTGCACGTCGCGGAGGTGCGGGCGGGGCTGGCCGACCTGGGCGTCGGGAAGGGCGACCGGGTGGTCGCGTACATCCCGAACATCCCGGAGGCGCTGATCTGCTTCCTGGCCACCGCCTCGCTGGGCGCCGTGTGGTCGTCGTGCTCGCCGGACTTCGGGTCGTCCTCGGTGATCGACCGGTTCGCGCAGATCGAGCCGAAGGTGCTGATCGCGGTGGACGGCTACGCCTACAACGGCAAGACGTTCGACCGGCGGGAGGTCGTCGCCGAGATCGAGGCGGCGCTCCCGACGCTGGCCGCGACGGTGCTGATCCCGTACCTGGACCCGGCCGCCACGCCCGACGGCCTGCGCGTGGGCATGCACTACGGCGACCTCCCGCGCACCGACCACGACGCCATGGAGTTCGAGGACGTCCCGTTCGACCATCCGCTGTGGGTGGTGTACTCGTCCGGCACGACGGGCCTGCCCAAGCCGATCGTGCACGGGCACGGCGGGGTCGTCCTGGAGCACCTCAAGGCCCTGTCCTTCCACCAGGACGTCGGCCAGGGCGATGTGTTCTTCTGGTTCACCACGACCGGCTGGATGATGTGGAACTACCTCATCGGCGGCCTCCTGGTGGGCTCCACCATCGTCATGTACGACGGCGCACCGCTCGACCTGTGGAAGCTCGCCGCGGACAACGGGGTCACGTACATGGGCGTGGGCGCGCCCTACATCACCGCGTCCGCCAAGGACGGACGCCACCCCGGACGCGAGTTCGACCTGTCGGCGCTACGCGGCATCGGCTCCACCGGTTCGCCGCTGCCGCCCGAAGGGTTCGCGTGGGTGTACGAGGAGGTCGGCAAGGACCTCCTCCTCGGGTCCATGTCCGGCGGCACCGACCTGTGCACCGCGTTCGTCGGGCCGTCGCCGCTGCTGCCGCTGGGCGCGGGCGTCATCCAGTGCCGGTGCCTGGGCGCGAAGGTCGAGGCGTACGGGGACGACGGCAAGCCGGTCGTGGACGAGGTCGGCGAGCTGGTCATCACCGAGCCGATGCCGTCCATGCCGGTGTTCTTCTGGAACGACGACAGCGGCGACCGCTACCGCGAGTCCTACTTCGACATGTACCCGGGCGTGTGGCGGCACGGCGACTGGATCAAGGTCCTGCCGGACGGCGGCTGCGTCATCTACGGGCGGTCCGACTCGACCCTCAACCGCGGCGGCGTCCGCATGGGGACGTCGGACTTCTACCGGGTCGTCGAGGCGTTCGACGAGGTCACCGACAGCCTCGTCATCGACACCGGGCGGCTCGGGCAGGAGGGCCGGCTGCTGCTGTACGTGCAGCTCGCCGAGGGCGCGTCCCTCACCGACGACCTCGCGGGCCGGCTCAAGCGCGAGATCCGCTCGGCGCTGTCGCCGCGGCACGTCCCGGACGAGATCACCGCCGTCCCCGGCATCCCGCGGACCCTGTCGGGCAAGAAGCTGGAGGTCCCCGTCCGCAAGATCCTCCAGGGCACGCCGGTGGACGAGGCCGCCAACCGCGGCGCCATGGCCAACCCCGAGGTCCTCACCCACTTCACGCCGTAGCGCCGGCGCCCGTCCGCGGCCGCCGCGGTGCCCGTAGGCCCCTGCGCGACACGTGTTCTCACGGTGTCGCGCGGGGCGCAAGGGGCACTAAGGTGGTCGCTCGGCCCAAATGCGCCCGTTCGGGGCGGCGGGTCGGATCGCGCCGTAAGGCCACATGGCCGGGTGAACTTCCCAACGACCTCGCGCGTCCCACTGTCGGAGCGCTGGTCTGCGAGAATTCGACCCGTGGTCCGTTGGCCCGTCGACGAGAGAGGGACGGTTCCACGCATGGAGGTTGGGGCGCTGCGGTCCGGAGACCCGGAGCGGCTGGGTCGCTACGCCCTGGTCGGCCGGGTGGGCGAGGGCGGGCAGGGCGCGGTGTTCCTCGGCGCCGACGAGGACGGCCGCGAGGTCGCGATCAAGCTGCTGCACTCCGAGCTGACCTCCGACGACAAGGCCCGCGCGCGCTTCCTGCGCGAGCTCGAGGTGGCCAAGCAGGTCGCGCCGTTCTGCACCGCGCAGGTGCTGGACGCCGACGTCGACGGCGACCGGCCCTACATCGTCAGCGAGTACGTCCCGGGCCCGTCGCTGAACCAGCAGGTCACGCAGGACGGGCCGGTGCGCGGCGCGGCGCTGGACCGGCTCGCGGTGGGCACCGCGACCGCGCTGTCCGCGATCCACCAGGCGAAGATCATCCACCGCGACTTCAAGCCGCACAACGTGCTGATCGGCCCGGACGGCCCGCGCGTGATCGACTTCGGCGTGGCCCGCGCGATCAGCGGCGGCACCACGCTGACCAGCCGGGTCATCGGCACGCCCTCGTACATGGCGCCGGAGCAGATCAGCGGCGACGACGTCGGCACCCCGGCGGACGTGTTCTGCTGGGCGGCGACGCTGGTGTTCGCGGCGACCGGCGAGCCGCCGTTCGGGCAGGACACGATCCCCGCCGTCATCAACCGGATCCTGCACGAGGAGCCGGACCTCGCCGACATGAGCGGGCCGCTGCGCGACCTGGTCGCCGACTGCCTGCAGAAGGACCCGGCGCTGCGCCCCGCCGCCCGCCAGGTGCTGATGCGGCTGCTCGGGCACGAGGAGGCGCCCGTCGAGGCCGCCCCGATCGGCAACACCGACGAGACCGCGATGCTCGCGGCCGGTTCGGTGCTCGCCGCGGAGCTCGCCGCCGACGAGTACGAGGCCGGTCTCCCCGGCGACGCCGCCGGCGAGCCCGCCGAATACGAGCCCGCGGCCTTCGCCGAGACGGACCCGGCCGCCCACGACGCCCCCGGCGGGGACCCGTCCGGCACCGCCCCCGCGCGGCTGCCGACGCCCGCGGAATGGGCGGCCGAGAACGCCGCCGACACCCTCCCGCGCGACCGCGCGGGAGCCGCCGGAGGCGCGGGTGGCGCCGTCGCGGCGATGCGCCGCTCGCTCGCCGGGTCGAGCCGCTCGGCCGTGCTCGCCGGCGCCGCCGCGCTGTTCGTCGCGATCGTCGTCGTGTCCGCCGTGCTCGTGCTCGGCCCCGACCACAAGGGCAAGGCGGGGGAGAAGGTCGGCGACCCGAGCCACCAGCCGCAGCCGTCGGGCGACGTCCCGAGCATGACGGTGCCGTCGAGGCAGGCGCCGACCCGGCAGGCTCCCGACACCTCCTACAGCCCGTCGCCGACGACGACCGGTTCGGCGCCCGAGAGCCCCCTGCCGACCGACACGCCCACGTCGACGCCGACCACTCCGGACGACCCGACGCCGACGCACACCACGCACAGCCCCGACCCGACGACGAGCCCGACCACCGGTCCGACCGACCCGGGGACGCCCACGGACAATCCGCCCGGCAGCCCCGCCGCAGGCACCGGAACCGGCACCGGCACCGGCTGACCGTCAGGCCGCCCGCCCGCGACCGGTACCGCCCGGCCCGGCCCGGCAGTCGATGATCAGGAAGCCCGGCGCCGGAAACGGCGCACGGCGCCCCGTTCCGCTGCCGTGACCGGCGTCCGAAGGGCCGGCCGGCCACCGTCGCGCGCCCGCCGCCCACCGCTCCGCACCGACTTCGGCGATCTTCGGGCGGGGGCACCGCGCGGCCTGGCAAGGTGGGCAAAGCCACGCTGACCTCGCGGACTGGCAGGTCGGCTTTGGGGGATTTCCCTGGTTTACTGGCGCAAGTGAGCAGCGCCACAACGAGGTGGCGAAGTGTCTCAAGGAGAGTGTTGTTGGTGATGGGCGGCAGGCTCGATCAGGCGAAGGACGATCTGCTCCGGAGGGCGGCGGAGACGTGCGCCCAGCGGCCGGGGGCGCGTTCGGCGGGGGACGTCGAGGAGTCCACCGCCTACCTTCGGCTCTACTACCGTCACGTGGCCTCGGAGGATCTCCTCGCCCGGGATCCGGCCGACATCTGCGGGCCCGCGATGGCGCACCGGGCGCTCGGTGAGGAGCGGCCGCAGGGCCGCGCCAAGGTGCGGGTGTTCACGCCGACGATCGAGGAGTACGGCTGGGACCCCGGCCACACGGTCGTGCAGGTCGTCACCGACGACATGCCGTTCCTGGTCGACTCCGTGACGATGGAGCTGACCCGGCACCAGTTGGCCACCCACCTGATCGTGCACCCGCTGCTGGGGGTGGACCGCGACGTCGCGGGGCACCTGCGGGCGTTCCGCGGCAAGCACGACAGCCCGTCCGACATCGACGAGTCCTGGATCCACATCGAGGTGGACCGTACCAGCGACCGCGCCTTGCTGGACCAGTTGGAGAAGGACCTGGCCCGCGTCCTGAACGACGTGCGGGTCGCGGTCGAGGACGAGCCGAAGATGCGGGCGCGGGCGGTGGAGATCGCCGCGTCGATCCGGGAGGCGTCGCCGCCGCTGCCGGACAAGGAGCTCGCCGAGGGCGTCGAACTGCTGGAATGGCTCGCCGACGGGCACTTCACCTTCCTCGGCTACCGTGACTACACGCTCGTCGACGACGGGCGGACCACGGCCGCCGCCGCCGGGGACCACAGCCGGCTCGGCCTGCGCCCCGAGCCCGGCACCGGCCTCGGCATCCTGCGCAACGACAAGCGGGAGTCCGACAGCTTCGCCGCGCTGCCGCCCGAGGTCCGCGAGAAGGCCACCGAGAAGCGGCTGCTGGTCCTGACGAAGGCGAACTCGCGCTCCACCGTTCACCGCTCCTTGTACCTGGACTACATCGGCGTCAAGAAGTTCGACGAGAGCGGCGAGGTCGTCGGCGAGCGCCGCTTCCTCGGGTTGTTCACGCACGTCGCCTACAGCGAGTCGATCGCGCACGTCCCCGTCCTGAAGCGCAAGCTCGACGAGGTTCTGGAGCGCGCCGGGTTCACCTCCGACAGCTACGACGGCCAGGATCTCATCGAGATCCTAGAGAGCTACCCGCGCGACGAACTGTTCCAGATCTCCGTGGACGACCTGCTGGGGATCTCGCTGGGCGTGCTGCGGCTGCGCGAGCGCCGCCAGCTGAAGCTGTTCCTGCGCAAGGACCTGTACGGCCGCTTCATGTCCTGCATGGTGTACCTGCCGCGGGACCGCTACACCACCAAGATCCGGCTGCGCATCCAGGAGATCCTGCGCCGGGCGTTCGAGGGCGTCAGCGTCGACTACAGCGCGAACGTGACCGAGTCGCTGCTGGCCCGGCTGCACGTGGTGGTGCGCGGCGAGCGGGGCCGCCCGCTGCCGGACGTGGACGTCGAAGGGCTGGAGGACCGGCTCGCCGCCGCGACCCGCTCGTGGGAGGACGACCTCGCCGACGCCATCGTGGAGCAGTGCGGCGAGGAAGGGTCCGGGACGCTCGCCCGCCGGTACGGCGACGCGTTCCCCGACGGCTACAAGGCCGACTTCCCGGCCCGTACCGCGGTCGCCGACCTGCGCTTCCTCGACGACCTCACCGACGAGGACGACACCTCCATCAACCTGTACGAGCCGTTCAGCGCCGAGCCCGGCGAGCGGCGGCTGAAGATCTACCGGCGGGGCGAGCCGATCTCGCTGTCGCGGGTGCTGCCGCTGCTGCAGAACATGGGCGTGGAGGTCGTCGACGAGCGCCCGTACGAGGTCAACACCTCCGACGGGCAGCGGTACTGGGTCTACGACCTGGGCCTGCGGTACGCGCCGCCCGGGGACGTCCCGGAGGAGGCCATCAAGGGCCTGTTCCAGGACGCGTTCACCGCGCTGTGGCAGGGCCGGATCGAGAACGACGGGTTCAACGCGCTCGTCCTGCACGTCGGGCTGAACTGGTGGCAGGCGATGATCCTGCGCGCCTACGCCCTGTACCTGCGGCAGACCGGGACGACGTTCTCCAAGCGGTACATCGAGCAGGTGCTGCTGCGGAACGCCGCGATCACCCGGCTGCTGGTGCGGCTGTGGGAGAGCCGCCTCGACCCGGCGCTGGCCGGCGGCGAGGAGGAGCGCAGCCTCGCCATCATCGAGGAGCTCCACGGGATGCTCGACGAGGTCGCGAGCCTCGACGAGGACCGCATCCTGCGCGCCTACCTGGCGCTCGTCCAGGCGACGCTGCGGACGAACCACTACCAGGGCAAGCCCTACCTGTCGATGAAGTTCGACCCGGAGGGCATCCCGGACCTGCCGCAGCCGCGCCCGACCTACGAGGTCTTCGTGTACTCGCCGAAGGTGGAGGGCGTGCACCTGCGGTTCGGGTCCGTCGCGCGCGGCGGGCTGCGCTGGTCGGACCGCCGCGAGGACTTCCGCACCGAGATCCTCGGCCTGGTCAAGGCGCAGGCGGTGAAGAACACCGTCATCGTCCCGGCGGGCGCGAAGGGCGGGTTCGTCGGCAAGCAGCTGCCCGACCCGTCCGTCGACCGGGAGGCGTGGCTGCAGGCCGGCATCGCCTGCTACAAGGACTTCATCTCCGGGCTCCTCGACGTCACCGACAACCTGGTGGACGGCAAGGTCGTCCCGCCGCCGAACGTGGTCCGCCACGACGGCGACGACACCTACCTGGTGGTCGCGGCCGACAAGGGCACCGCGACGTTCTCCGACATCGCCAACGGCGTCGCCGCCGAGTACGGGTTCTGGCTCGGCGACGCGTTCGCGTCCGGCGGGTCCGTCGGCTACGACCACAAGGCGATGGGCATCACCGCGCGCGGCGCGTGGGAGTCGGTGAAGTACCACTTCCGGTCGCTCGGCAAGGACGTCCAGCGGGAGGACTTCACCGTCGTCGGCATCGGCGACATGTCCGGGGACGTGTTCGGCAACGGGATGCTGCTGTCGGAGCACATCAAGCTGGTCTGCGCGTTCGACCACCGGCACGTCTTCCTCGACCCCGACCCGGACCCGGCGGTCTCGTTCGCCGAGCGGCGCCGGATGTTCGAGCTGCCGCGCAGCAGCTGGGCCGACTACGACACCTCGCTGATCTCCAAGGGCGGCGGCGTGTACGCCCGCAGCGCCAAGTCGATCCGGCTCACCCCGCAGGTGCGGGCGGCGCTCGGCATCGACGACGCGGTGAAGGCGATGGCGCCGCACGAGCTGATCAACGCGGCGCTGAAGGCGCCGGTCGACCTGCTGTGGAACGGTGGCATCGGCACCTACGTCAAGGCGGCGTCGGAGAACAACGCCGACGTCGGCGACAAGGCCAACGACCTGCTGCGGGTGAACGGCGAGGAGCTGCGCTGCAAGGTCGTCGGCGAGGGCGGCAACCTCGGCATGACCCAGCTCGGCCGGATCGAGTACGCGCGCACCGGCGGCCTGGTGAACACCGACTTCATCGACAACTCCGCCGGCGTCGACACCTCCGACCACGAGGTCAACATCAAGATCCTGCTCGACCAGGTCGTGCGGGACGGCGAGCTGACCCGCAAGCAGCGCGACACCCTGCTGTACGAGATGACCGACGAGGTCGCGCGGCTGGTGCTGCCCGACAACTACGCGCAGAACGTGGTGCTCGCCGCGTCCCGCGCGCAGGCGCCCTCGATGCTGCACGTCCACGCCCGGTACATGCGCAAGCTGGAGCGCGACGGGCGGCTGAAGCGGCGCCTGGAGTTCCTGCCGGACGACAAGGCCATCGCGGAGCGGCGGCAGTCCGGGCTCGGGCTGACCAGCCCCGAGTTCTCGGTGCTGCTCGCCTACTCCAAGCTGACCCTGGACCACGAGATCGTCGCCTCGGACCTGCCCGACGACCCCTACCTGGAGTCGTGGCTGGTCGACTACTTCCCGACGCCGCTGCGCGAGCGGTTCCAGCCGTACATGGACCGGCACCCGCTGCGCCGCGAGATCATCACCACCACGGTGGTGAACGACCTGGTCAACAACAGCGGCACCACGTTCGTGTTCCGGATGAACGAGGAGACGGGGGCGTCGTCGTCGGACATCGCCCGCGCCTACCTGGTCGCCCGCGAGGTGTTCCAGATGCCGCGGTTCTGGCGGTCGGTGGAGCGGCTGTCGCACCAGGTCGCCGAGTCGACGCAGATCGCGATGCTGCTGGAGGCGCGCAAGCTCACCGAGCGCGGCGCCCGCTGGCTGCTGCACAACCGGCGGCCCCCGTTCGACATCCGGGAGACGATCGACTTCTTCGCGGCCGGGGCGACCACGCTCACCTCGCAGCTGCCGAAGCTGCTCGTCGGCCTGGACCTGCAGGCGTTCGAGCAGCGCCGGGACGGGTTCGCCGAGCGGGGCGTGCCGGACGAGCTGGCCGAGCAGTGCGCGATGCTGGTCACCGCGTACTCGACGTTCGACCTGGTCGGCATCGCGCACGAGTCGGGCCGTCCGGTGGAGGAGGTCGCCGAGGTCTACTTCGACCTGGCGGACCGGCTGCAGCTGGCCCGGCTGCGCGACCGGGTGGTGGCGCTGCCGCGCGACGACCGGTGGCGGTCCATGGCCCGTTCCGCGCTCCGCGACGACCTGTACGCCGCGCACGCCGCGCTGACCCGCGACGTGCTGGTGACGAGCGAGCCTGGCGGGGACCCGGAGGCGCGGATGGCGCACTGGGCGGAGAAGAACAAGACCGCGGTGCAGCGCGCCCAGCAGACCCTCAGCGAGATCTGGGAGAGCGACAGCTTCGACCTGGCGACGCTGTCGGTCGCGCTCGGCTCGATCCGCACCCTGGTGACGGCCAGCTCCCTCCCGTCCACCGAAGGCTGACCGAACGAGGTTCATGTGCGGCGTGCCGCCCTTCCCGAAACCGGGATAAGGGCGACACGCCGCGCCTCGACGGTCAGCGGGCGGCGGTGAGGGAGACGGATTCGCCCAGGACGCGGCCCTTGCCGGACGGCGGGGCGTAGCCGATCGCGAGCCACTGCCACGACGCGTGGACGGTCCCGCCCGGCTTCCGGCCGTCCTTCGCGAGGTGGTCGCGGACGTCGGCGGGCAGGCCGGGCTCCGTGCCGCCGGTGAGCGTCGCGTCCTGCGTCAGGCCGTACCAGACGAAGGAACCGCCGTCGCTGGTCCGCAGCGCGTACGACGGGCCCGGACCGGGCTTGAACCCGCCGGGCGTCACCTTCCAGTCGCCCTGCTCGGCCTTGCGGGCGTTCGCCGAGAACGCGTCGGGCATCAGCCCGCTCTCGTCGCCTTCGGCGAGGTAGGCCGCGTGCGCGGCGGGCAGGCCACGGTCGGGCGCGGGGATCGCGTAGCCCTCGGCGTCGTAGGCGAGGTCGGGGGCGCCGCCCTGGAAGGTGAGCCAGTGCGCGGCGCGCCAGTCGTCCTTGGCGCCGGTCTTCACGAACACGCCGAGGACCTGCTGGTCCTTGCCGTCCGAGCGTTCCAGCGCCGCGATCCCGAACCACTTCGGGTACGCGGAGCGGCGCGGCACGTACAGCACCGGGTTCGCCAGGGAGATCGTCGCGGACTCCGGCAGCCGGCCGTAGGTGCGGACGCGGGCCGTCACCGGCGCGGCGAGGGCGCCGGTCACGGTGGCGCGCCAGAGCCTCTCGTCACCGGACGTGATGGCCTTGTTGTGCCGGTCCGTCCAGTCGCGCAGCACCTTCAGGGACTCGTCCGCGCCGACCGCCGGAGAGCCGGTGGGCGTGGCGGCCGCCGCCCCGCCCCCGGTGCCGCCGCCGGAGCAGGCTCCGGTGAGGACGGCGGAGCCGGCCACGACCACGGCCACGGCCATGCGGGGCGCTCGGCGCACTTCCCACCTCGGCGGACGGAATGTCGAGTATGTCGCGCCAGTGTAGAAGAACGCGGGGCCCCGCCGAGGGCCGCGCGCCGGACGGGAGCGTCCGGTGGCGGCCCGTCGGATGCCGGGACCGTCCCACTGCAGCGGTCGAGAAGAGCGGGACGGCCCGGCACCCGACGGAGATCAGGAACCGTGGGCCGCGATCGCCTTGCGGTACATGCCGGTGACCGTGGCGTGGCCCTTCGGCGGAACGGTGGCCAGGTACTGCACCAGGACGGTCGTGTCCATCCGCGTCCTGGCGGACGCCGCCGGGGCCAGCCCGGTGAGATCACCGCTCACCGCCAGCCTGCCCCGTTTCGCGGCGGAATACGCCTCGTTCTGCTTCACGACGTACCAGACCAGCGCGCCGCGGTCCTTCGTGCGCAGCGCGTACACCGCGTACGGCGCCGCCGAGAACGTCGAGGACAGCGTGACGCCGCGCTTCGCCAGCGTCTGCTCGCCCTGCTTCAGGGCGTCGTAGGTCTCGCTGGTCTTCGGCCCTTTCGCCAGCGCCGACGCCCCCGGCGCCGACGGGCCGCCGCTCAGCAGCGCCGCGTGCGCCGCGGGCAGCCGGGCCGGCGCGACGGGCAGCCCCTTGTCGCCGGCGTCCACCGGGGTGGCGTACCCGTCCGGGTCGAGCGCCACCTTGCTCAGCGAGGCGTCCGCCGGGTACGGGTCGGCGGCCAGCAGCCACGGCGCCCCCGCCTTGGCCTGCGTGAACAGCAGCGCGTGCCGCAGTGTCTGCTTGCCCTTGCCGGTGATCGCGTCGGCCGCGAACCAGTGCGGGTACCCGTGCAGCCGCGGGATGTAGAACACCTGATGGGTGAACTTCAGCGCGGGCGGCCGCTGCCCGATCACGTGCCGCAGCTTCAGTGCGGCCTCGTCCATGGACAGCTGCGGATCGGCCTCGATGCCCGGCAGCCGCCTGCCGTCCAGCTGCTTGCCCACCCGGTTGACCGCGGTGGCGTAGGCGGCCAGCACCTGCCCGGCCTGCTGCTTGGACAGCGCGGGCGGGCCCACGCCGGCCGAGGACGTGTTGTCGTCGCACCCGGCCGCGGCCAGCGCGGCGCCGGCCAGCAGAACGGCCGGCAGGAACGTGGACGTGACGTTGCGTGCGGGCATGCAGCCCCCCGTGGATGGAGTCGGTGGATCCGGTCCACGGAAGATAATCGCAGAGTGACCGTGAGATCACTCACCGAATACGAAAACTCGCACGCGGGCGAGGGTCAGGCGGAGGTCTCCTGCTGGCGCATCCAGCGGATCTCGGCCTCGATGAACTCGTCGATGTCGCCGTCCAGCACCGCGGTCGGGTTGCCGACCTCGACGCCGGTCCGCAGGTCCTTGACGATCTGGTACGGGTGCAGCACGTAGTTGCGGATCTGCGTGCCCCAGCTGCTGGTGCCCTCACCGCGCAGCGCGGACATCTTCTCCGCCTCCTCCTGCCGCTTGCGCTCCAGCAGCTTGGCCTGCAGCACGTTCATCGCCGTGGCCTTGTTCTGCAGCTGGCTCCGCTCGTTCTGGCAGGACACCACGATGCCGGTCGGGATGTGGGTGATCCGCACCGCCGAGTCCGTGGTGTTGACGCCCTGGCCGCCGGGCCCGGACGACCGGTACACGTCCACCCGCAGGTCGCTCTCGTCGATGTCGACGTGGTCGCTCTGCTCCACCACCGGGACGACGTCCAGCCCCGCGAACGAGGTCTGCCGCCGGGCCGCGTTGTCGAACGGGGAGATCCGCACCAGCCGGTGCGTGCCGTGCTCCCCGCGCAGGGTCCCGTACGCGTAGGGCGCCTTCACGGTGAACGTCGTCGACTTGATCCCCGCCTCTTCGGCGAAGGACGTCTCGTAGATCTCGGTGGGGTAGCCGTGCCGCTCCGCCCAGCGCAGGTACATCCGCTGCAGCTGCTGCGCCCAGTCGGCCGCGTCCACGCCGCCGGCCTGCGCGTTGATGGTGACGAGCGCCTCCCGGGCGTCGTACTCGCCCGACATCAGCGTGCGCACCTCGAGCTGCTGGATCGCCTTGTGCAGCGCAGCCAGCTCCTCATCGGCCTCCGCGCGCGTGTCGGCGTCGTCCATCTCCTGCGCCATCTCGTACAGGGTGGCCGCGTCGTCCAGCCGCTGGCGCAGCCCCTCGACCCGGCCGAGCTCGCTCTCCAGGTACGACAGCCGGCGCGTCACCGACTGGGCGCGCTCCTGGTCGTTCCACAGGTCGGGGTCGGCCGACTGCTCGCGCAGCTCGGCGATGTCACGCCGCATGCCGTCGAGGTCCAGCACCTGCTCGATGCCCGCGAGGGTCGAGCCGAGCTCCTTGAGCTGCTCTTCCGGTTCGATGCCTGCCACGCTTCGAGCTTATCGCCGTGCGGGCAGTGCCCGGACGCCCGCGGACGCGCGGCGGATGGCAGAATCACGGGCCGGAAGGCAGGGCCGGGAAACGGCCCGGCGAAGCGTCGGTGCCGGGGGGCGGTAGTTGCGTAGGATCGCGCGGGCGGTGGCGGCCGCCGTGCTGCTGGTGCCGCCGCTCATGGCCGGCGGCTGCGGCGGCGGCGACAAGCCGCGGGCCCGCCCCACCCCGGTCATGCCGTCGACCACCCCGCCGCAGCCGGTGCCGCTGACCCTCGACGTCGCGCAGAAGGCCTTCCAGACCTACATCACCGACGAGGACGTGGCCCGCGCCGCCGCCGACGAGCGGCTGGCGCTGACCTGGACGTCCGACGGGCAGTCCCTGCTCACCGCCGCCGAGTTCCGCAAGGCGGCCTTTGACGGCGACCCGGTGCGCCGCTTCACCTACGGCAAGCCGAAGCTGTACGTGCCGAAGCTGAAGGCCGACGCGTACCCGCAGTGGTTCGTCGCGTCCGTGGACCGATCCGTCGCGGGCGACAAGAAGAGCAAGGAGTCCGCGCTGATGGGCTTCATCCTGCGAAGCCCGACCGACGACTGGCACCTCACGCTGGCGACGGAACTCGCGCCCAAGGCCCGGCTCCCCAAGATCCAGACGGACCCGGACGGCTACGCCGAGCCGCTGAGCTCGGACGACTCCACGGTGCTGATCCGCCCCCGCGACGTCGGCGGGATCCAGGCGACCATGGCCGCCGAGGGCGCCGCCAGCGTCGCCGCCAAGGTCATGGAGACCGGTCCGCTCACGTCCGGCTACTACCAGCAGACCAAGCGCGCCAAGAAGAAGGCCAAGGAGCAGGACCTCACCCTCACCATCGTCTACACGGCCACGCCTTATCCCTACTTCGGGCTGCGCACGAAGGGCGGCGGAGGGCTGATCCTGTACTCGCTGTTCCGCAACAACGCGGTCGTCGGGCCCGGGGCGCCCGGGCCGAAGCCGGAGATTCCGAAGGAGGCCGAGCACCTGCTGGACGGCACCGTCGAGGGCGATGAGATCGACACCACGGCGACGTTCCAGTTCGCCGCCTACGACCCGCCGCGTGCCAAGAAGGGCAAGCCGCAGCCCAAGGCCGAGCTGGTGGCCGACGACGGGGCGATCTCCAAGGCCGCCACCCCGACCCTCAAGAAGCCCTGAGAGCCCCTGGCGGGACGGGCCGTCAGCCGTAGACGCGCTGCAGGACGAGGGCCGCGAACAGCAGGGCCACGAGGACGGCCAGCACGACGGCGGGCGGGACGGAAGGGCCGTGCTGGTGCAGCTCCGCGCGCGCGGCGCGGCAGGTGGGGCAGCGTCCCTCGACCACCGGATTCGAGCACCGAGCGCAGATCAGATGTTCGCAGCTCATGTCGTGGGCCCCACTCTCCGTGAACGGTACGTGGCTCCATATGGGGATACGTCGATCGTCGACCGATTAGGTATCTTTCACCATCATCCAGCGTAGCCGGACTGTATGGTCGTTCCGGCAAGTCCGGGAGCTTGACGGCATGAAACGGCCGGACGTCGGGAGACGGTACATGACACAGCACGGACAGGTCGGGGCCCCGCGGGGCGCCGTCCGCGCCGTCGTCCCGTCCGCGCGCGACACGCCGTTGAACGCGGCGGGCCCCGGGCGTTCCCACCCCACGGAGGGGGACGAGGTAGTTGACTGTCCCCTCTACACTGCTCGAAGGTTCCACGGCCCCCCTGGTCGCGGAGCCGGGCGGCGCAGGTCGCAGCACGCGGACGGCCAGTCCGCGGCCGGCGGCCGGGCCGCTCCCCAACCCCTAGACTGAACCGCCGTGATGCAGCCGTGATCAATTTCGACAACGTCACCAAGGTCTACCCGAGCCAGAACCGCCCCGCTCTCCAGCATGTGAACGTCGGCATCGAGAAGGGCGAGTTCCTGTTCCTGGTGGGCCCGTCCGGGTCCGGGAAGTCGACCTTCCTGCGCCTCATCCTCAAGGAGGAGCGCCCGTCCCAGGGTCACGTGCACGTGGCGGGCAAGGACCTGAGCCGTCTGAGCAACTGGAAGGTGCCGCACCTGCGCCGCAGGATCGGCTGCGTCTTCCAGGACTTCCGGCTGCTCCCCAACAAGAACGTCTTCGAGAACGTCGCGTTCGCCCTCGAGGTGATCGGCAAGCCGCGGCGCTTCATCGGCAAGGTCGTCCCCGAGGTCATCGACCTCGTCGGCCTGGAGGGCAAGGCCCACCGGATGCCGGACGAGCTGTCCGGCGGCGAGCAGCAGCGCGTCGCGATCGCGCGGGCGTTCGTCAACCGGCCGATGATCCTGCTGGCGGACGAGCCGACGGGGAACATCGACCCCGCCACCTCGATCGGCATCATGAAGGTGCTCGACCGGATCAACCGGACCGGCACCACCGTCGTCATGGCCACCCACGACGCCGCCATCGTCGACGCGTTCCGCAAGCGCGTCGTCGAGCTGGAGGACGGACGGGTCGTCCGCGACCAGTCCCGCGGGGTGTACGGCCAGGCGTACTGACCCGGGCCCGGCGCACCTGCCGGCACGAGCCCCCATCGACCACGGCCCGACGGGCCACCGCCGCGGACCCCTCCAGCGGCGGCTCCATCTGAACCCGACGGATCCCACCGGGCGTACGACTCAGGCAGAGGGGACGCCCGCTCAGGGCCCGCACCGCGGAGCCCGTGCCGGCGGCGGGAACAGGCGATCAAGGACAGCGAGGCATGCGCGTACAGTTCGTTATGCAGGAGATCTGGATCGGTCTCCGCCGGAACCTGACGATGACGATCTCACTGGTCATCACCGTCGCCATCGCCATGGCGCTCTTCGGCACCGGACTGCTGCTGCGCCAGCAGGTGGCCGCGTCCAAGGACTACTGGTACGACAAGATCGAGGTCTCGATCTTCCTGTGCGCGAAGACCAGTTCCAACGCCAACTGCCAGAAGCAGGACGTCACCGACCAGCAGCGGTCCGAGATCCAGGCGCAGCTGAAGAAGATGCCGCAGGTCTCCAACGTCCAGTACGAGAACAAGCAGCAGGCGTTCGCGCGGTTCAAGGACCGCTTCGCCGGCTCGCCGGGGTTCGTGCAGAGCACCCGTGAGGGCGACATCCCCGACTCGTTCCGGGTGAAGCTGAAGAACCCGGAGGAGTACAAACCGGTCGCGCAGGCGATGCTGGGGCATCCCGGCGTCGACACGGTGATCAACGAGCAGCAGATCCTGAAGAAGTTCTTCAAGATCCTGAACGGGCTCCAGGCGGCGGCGCTGGGCATCGCGCTGATCCAGGTGATCGCGTCGGTGCTGCTGGTCGGGAACACGGTCCGGCTGTCGGCGTTCAACCGGCGCCGGGAGACCGGGATCATGCGGCTGGTCGGCGCCTCCAACACCTATATCCAGCTGCCCTTCATCCTGGAGGGCGCGATCGCGGGACTGATCGGCGGGCTGTTCGCCTCGGTGCTGCTGGTGATCAGCAAGAAACTGCTGATCGACCGGCTGGCCGGGACGGTGCAGCTGGTCAGCCAGCTCGGCTGGTTCCAGGTGATCATGGTGATCATCGTGTCGATCTGCTTCGGCGTGCTGCTCTGTGCCGCGTCGTCGTTCCTCACCCTGCGCAGATACCTGAAGATCTAGCCGTACTCGTCCGGCGGAGCGGCGGAGGGCCGCGCGGCCGCGGTTTTACACTTGCCGACATGTCCGTCCCAGGCCGCATGCTGCGCGGCGCCGCCGTCGCCACCGCGATCCTGTGCGCCTACGGGCTCGGGGTGCTGAGCGGTGAGGGGCGCCTGGACCGCCGTGCGGCCGCGGGCGGGTCGGTGCTGGACGAGGCCGCCGCGAAGATCGGCAGCCGGGCCGCGCGGCCGGTCGGCCGCGGCGAGCTCGACCGCGCCGCCATCGAGGGCATGCTCCGCGGCCTCGGCGACAGGTGGGCCCGCTACTACCCGGCGGCCCGCTACGACGACATGGAGGGCCGCCTGAACGGCCGGTACAGCGGCGTCGGGATCTGGCTCGGCAGCGCCGACGGCGATCCGCGGGTGCGGGTCGCGAGCGTCCAGCCAGGCACCGCCGCCGCGCGCGCCGGCGTCCTCGCCGGCGACGTCGTGACCGCGGTCGGCGGCGCCCCGGCCGAGGGCCGGGACGTGACGCGGGTCGCGGCGGCGCTGCGCGGGCGCCCCGGCGACGCCGTCGAACTCACCGTCCTCCGCGGGCGTCGGACAGAGGAGTTCCACCTCGTCCGCACCCCCGTCTCCGGAGGCGACGTCACCGTGACCGACCTGCCCGACCACGTCCGGCTGATCCGGGTGGGCGCGTTCACCCGCGGCACCGGACGCCAGGTCCGCGACGCGGTGACCGGGCGGTCGCCGTCCGGTGCCCCGTCCGGCGGGATCATGCTCGACCTGCGCGGCGACCCCGGCGGCCTGCTGGACGAGGCGGTCGAGACGGCGTCGGCGTTCCTGCCCGGCGGGCTCGTCGTGACCTACGAACCGCGCGGCGGGCCCGTCCAGCGGCGCACCGTCACCGCGCCGGGCGACGCGCGGACCCCGCTCGTCGTGCTGGTCGACGCCGGGACCGCCAGCGCCGCCGAGGTGGTCGCCGGATCCCTGCGCGACCGGGACCGCGCGGTGATCATAGGATCGCGTACGTACGGGAAGGGCTCGGTGCAGGAGTCGGTCCGGCTGGCCGACGGATCGGCGATCGAGCTGACCGTGGGTCGCTACCGCACCCCGGGCGGCCGTAACCTCGACGGGGTCGGGATCGAACCCGACGTGGCGGTCTCCGCCGACCGCCCTCCCTCAGTGGCCGAGCAGCGCGGCCGGAGCGTGCTGCGCGGCCTGCTCGCGACGACGCCGGACAAGGACTGATCACAGTGCCACGCGACACAGGGCGCAAGCTCATCGCCCAGAACAAGCGTGCCCGCTACGACTACCACATCGACGACACGTGGGAGGCGGGCATGGTGCTGATGGGCACCGAGGTCAAGGCGCTGCGCGCCGGCCGCGCCTCCCTCGCCGACGGCTACGCCCACGTGATGGACGGCGAGGTGTGGCTGGAGAACGTGCACATCCCCGAGTACACGCAGGGCACCTGGACCAACCACGCGCCGCGCCGCCGCCGCAAGCTGCTGCTGCACCGCCGCGAGATCAGCAAGATCATCGCCAAGTCGTCCGAGCCGGGCTGGACACTGATCCCCCTGGCGCTGTACTTCAAGGACGGTAAGGCCAAGGTCGAGATCGGCCTGGCCCGTGGTAAGAAGGCCTACGACAAACGCCAGGCCATCGCCAAGCGGGAAGCCGACCGGGAGATGCAGAAGGCGGCGGCCGCCCGGTTCAGGAGACGGTAAGGGTGTCGATGACCAACCGAGGCCGCGGACGCCTCCCGCGCAGGCGGCTCCCGCGCGGGAGCCGCACCGTGCGCCGCCGCGCCGTCTCGCTGGCGGCCTGCGGCGCCCTCGTCGCGACGATGACGACGGGCTGCTGGGCGGAGCCGTCCGCGATGCCCGCCGTCCGCGACTTCCTGATCGCCTGGCAGGTCGGCAACTACCCGGCCGCCGCGAAGAAGACCGTCGGCACCGACCGCAAGGCGGTCGAGTCCGCGCTCGGCGCCGTCCGCGCCCAGCTGGACGCGGCGTCGCTGCGGCTGTCCCTCGGGGTCTCCGACGACCAGGGCCGCGTCGACGACACCAAGGTCAAGGCGATCGCCAAGAACGGCGACGACGCCGACGCCCGGTTCTCCGTGAAGATCGACCTCGGCGAGAACGGGCAGCCCTGGGAGTACCTCGGCCACATGCACCTGCACCGGGTCGGCGGCAAGTGGAAGGTCGTCTGGAACCCCTCGATCATCAACCCGCAGCTCGGCCCCGGCCAGCGCCTCGCGGTGGTCTCCGACGTGCCGAAGCGCGCCCCGATCGAGGACGGCGCGGGCCGCAGCATGCTGCACGAGGTGTACTCCTACGACATCGGGGTGGTCCCCGGGCGCCTCGCCGACGCGCAGGCCACCGTCGACCAGCTCGCCAAGGTGGCCAAGTTCGCCGGCGGCCGCCGGCTGGACTCCGAGCGGCTGCTCGGCCGGGTCCGCTCGGCCCCGCCGCAGAAGTTCCTGTCGCTGCTGACCCTGCGCTACCCGGAGCAGAGCGCGCTGGCCCAGCGGCTGAAGCAGGTCCCGGGCCTGAAGATCAACGCGATCAAGGCGCCGAGCGCCCCGAACTACGCGCCGGAGCTGGTCGGCGAGCTCGGCCCGGCCACAGCCGACCTGCTCCAGCAGGTCGGCGCCCCCTACCAGCCGGGCGACACGATCGGCGTCAGCGGCGTCCAGCTCCTGCAGCAGCGCCGGCTCGCCGGGACACCCAGCGTCAGCGTCGTCGCGCAGGACGCCACCGGCAAGCAGACGCAGGTGCTGAAGACCTGGCCCGGGATCGCGCCGCAGCCCGTCTCCACCACCCTGGACCCGACCGTCCAGCGCAGGGCCGACGCCGCGCTCAAGGCGCTGCACTACCCGGCGTCCCTGGTGGCGCTGCGCCCGAACACGGGCCAGGTCGTCGCGGTCGCCAACCACGCCACCGGCGGCGAGAACCGCGCCTTCGAGGCCCACTACCAGCCCGGCCTGGCGTTCGGGATGGTGTCCGCCGAGGCGCTGTTCGAGCAGGGGGGCATGAAGCAGAACACCAAGACGTCCTGCCCCGGCAGCGTGACGGTCGGCGGCAAGACGTTCACCAACAAGGCGCACGCCGACACGGCCTTCGCCAACACCTTCGCCCTCGGCTGCGCGACCACGTTCGCCCAGCTGAGCAGCAAGATCGACGCGCGCGCCCTGCAGTCGGCGGCGTCCCAGCTCGGCATCGGCCGGGGATGGGGCGTCTCCGTCCCCGCGTTCACCGGGTCGCTCCCCCCGCTGAACAGCGAGGGCGCCAAGGCCGCCGCGATGGCCGGCCAGGGCGTCGAGGTCAGCCCCCTCGCGATGGCCCTGGTGGCGGGCGCCGCCCGGACCGGCACCTGGAGATCCCCCTACCTGCTCACCGACCCGCCCAAGGCCGCCGACATCGGCGCGCAGAACCTGCCGTCGGACCCCGTCGCCAACCTGACGACCCTGCTGGGACGTACCACGTCCAAGGGCGTCGCCCGCGCCGCGCACGTCACCAACGACGTCGCCGGGACCGCGGCCACCGCCCAGTACACCGAGGGCGGCAGGCAGAAGACGGTCTCCTGGTTCGTCGGCTCCGCGGGCGAGCTCGCGTTCGCCATCGCGATCGAGGGGCCGTACTCCGCGTCCTCGGTGGCCGCAGCCTTCTTGCGCGGCATCCCCGCCAAGGCCAGGACGGGCACCGGTACCTCAGGCTGAGCGATCCCGCCGGGACTTGGGAATCTCTTTGCCCGGCGGGACGCAACCGACCCGGGCTCCGGGTGCGTCTTCCCGGGTGACTGAGTATCCGCTTGGGGGGTTGCGGACTCGGTCGCAGTGATGAGACCAGAGCCTCGTCTCGGGGGAGGCTCTGCCGTCCGGACCGGCCTGACCCTGCCGGTCGACCCCGGTGGCGCGACTCGCTCGCGCCACCGGGGTTCCTGCGTTCAGGGGGCCCGGGGGCCGCGGGGAATTACGTTGCCCCCGCAGGCGTTATCCTTGTAACGTCATCGTGCGGACGCCCTGCGGCGGCCGCGTTGACAACTCAACATGGGGGTGACCGGCTTCGACTTCGGTCGTTCGAGCCAGGGGAAGCGGGTCGAGGGTTGCTGTCGTGACCTCGTTAATCCTGTGACAGCAAACCAATAACTGCCAACAAGAAGCAGTCCGAGTTCGCCCTCGCCGCCTGAGCGAGGAGCGAACTCTGTCAGCCCGGTAGCGTCTCCGAACCGGGGTCTGGCATCGTAAGGAGACTCCACCTGCAAGCCCGGTCGCGGGGCCTGTAGGGAAAACGAACAGCGACTGAGTCCGTCGGCGACACGCCTGCGTGAGCGCCGGGACTGAGAAAACGCCAAGCAGGCTGCACCCGGAGAAGCCCTAGCTCTTCACCGAAGGACGCGGGTTCGATTCCCGCCACCTCCACCAGCGAGTACAGAACGGCCCGACCGGGAACCCGGCCGGGCCGTTCTGCTGTGCGCTCTGTGTCCTGGGCTAGCGGCGGACCCTGAACCTCAGGTGCAGGACGCCCTCGCCCTGGATGACCACGTGGGGGTCCTCCAGGAGGTGCTGGCCGTCGATGGCGCCGAAGTAGCGTTTGCCCGAGCCGAACACCACCGGCACCACGTCGATCGCCACCTCGTCCACGAGACCGGCCGCGAGGATCTGGGCGCCCACGTCCCCGGCGTTCACGGCGACGGTCCGGTCCCCGGCGAGGGCGCGGGCCTTGTCGATCGCGGCCTTCACGTCGTCGACGAAGTGGTACGACGCCTCCGGATGCCAGCCCTCGGGCTTCGGCCGGTGGGACACCACGATCACGTGGTCACCCGCGGGCGGCCGTCCCTCCCAGCCGTTCACCAGGTCGAACAGGGTGCGGCCCATCACGATGGCGCCGATCGTCCGCCACGTCGACCGGACGTACTCGGCCGACGCGCTGGAGACCTTGAACGGGCTGCCCGAGCCGGAGTGGTCGTACTGCTCGTCGACGCCTCCGACGATCGGGTCGTCGCCGTTGAAGTACCAGTCGTGGAGCGGTCCGACCTCGTCGTTCGCGTCGGCGATGAAGCCGTCGACCGACATCACGTTGTGCATGATCACTGCGCCCACGGGTTCTCCTCCGGTGTCCTCGGGCCTCGGTTCACGATCCTGTCGTCCGGGGGAGCGACCGGGCATGTAAGAAATCAATCGGCGGGCATCGGGCCGTCGTCCGGCGGGAACCCCGGCTCGGCGGGGAACCGGCGCCGCAGGGCCAGGTACTCCGTGGGGGTGTGGCCGGTGAAGTCCTTGAACTCCCTGGTGAAGTGGGCCCGGTCGAAGTAGCCCGCCGCGTGGGCGAGGTCCGACCAGTCGACGGGGCGCAGGGCGTCCACCGACAGGATCAGCCGCGCGAAGCGGTAGATCCGCGCCACCCGCTTGGGGGTGACCCCGACATGGGACTTGAACTGCGCGGCCAGGTGGTTGCCGCTCACCCCGGCGCCGTCGGCCAGCGCGCCGACCGGGACCGCGCCGTAGGAGGTCTCCAACCGCAGGCCGGTATGCCGGACCAGGCCGAGGCCGCGCGGGGGCGCCTCGGCGAGACGCGACCGCAGTTCCTCCTCCACGACCCGAATCGCCTCCGGGGCCGACGGGACGTCGCCGACCCGGTCGCCGACCCGGTCGCGGATCCGGTCGATGGACCGACGCCAGACGGCGTCGACGGGCACCCACCGGTTCCGCAGTTCGGCCGCCGGCACGTCGACGAACGGCGAGAGCCCCCACGGCTTGAAGTGGACCCCGACCAGACGCACCCGTGCCGGGTACTCGAAGAGGAAACGCCTGGTCCACACGCCCATGAACCACCCGTCGCCGAACAGCGCCGGCGGCACCGAAGGATCGGAGTCCCACAGGCGGGCCGGTTCGCCCAGGTTGACGAACAGGTGCGCCGACGGCATCGGCGGCACGTTCATTCGGCGGTGGCGCGGCACCCCGGTCAGGCAGTAGATGTCGTCGATGAGCCTGTCGAGCGGCGGCGCGGGCACCCGGCCGACGTATTCCATGGCCCAAGTCTGTCCCTTCGGCACCGCGCGCGTCGCCTCCCTCCCAGGTCCGGGGTGCCGGTTCCCCATGGAGGGCGATGCGCGGCCGATCGGCCGCCTTCCAGACTCCGAGCATGAAGTCGATCTCGAAGAGGGCGGGAAGCGCGGCGGCCGCCGTCGCCGCCGTCGCCTGCGGTGCCGCGCTCACCGCACCGGCGGGACACGCCGAGAAGCCGGCGCGGGAGCCGGCCGGCTGCGTGCCGGTCTCCGGCGCGGTGTGCGGCTCGGTGCGGGTGCCGCTGGTGCGGGACCGTCCCGGCCTGGGGGACACCACGGTGGCCTACGCCCTGATCAGGCATCGCGACACCTCCCGGCCCGCCACGGGGACGGTGGCGCTCAACCCCGGAGGTCCGGGGGATTCCGCGATCGCGTCCGCGTCCCAGTACGCCCGGATGTTCGCCGGCCTGCTGCAGGACCACGACCTGCTCCTCGTCGACCCGCGCGGCGTCAACCGCTCCGACCCCGTCCGGTGCGGGGCCCTGGCCTCGCTGCCCGCGACCCGCGACGGCTTCGTGCGGGCGGTCGGTGAATGCGGCCGGACGCTCGGGATCCGCGCCCGCGGCTACACCTCGGCCGAGATCGCCGACGACATCGACGCCATCCGGGCCAAGCTGGGCGTCGAGCGGCTCGACCTGCTCGGGGAGTCCTACGGCACCTACCTCATGACGGTCTACGCCCAGCGCCATCCCGGACATGTCCGCTCGATGGTGCTCTCCAGCGCCTATCCGCTCGACTTCGACATGTGGGCGCGTCCCAACGCGCGGGCCGCGCGCCGAACGCTGCGACTGGTGTGCGAACGCAGTGCGGGCGCCTGCGACGGCGACGAGGTCCTGCGCGACGTCGCGCGGCTCGCCCAGAGGCTGCGGACGCGGCCGATCACCTACACGCTGGGGGAGGAGCAGCGGCGGCTGGACGACACCGCGCTGGCCTCGATCGTCTACGGCCTGGCGGGTTCGGCCCCCGAGGGAATCGGTGGCGTGCCCGCGATGGTCCGCAGGGCCCTCCACGCCGACAACGCGCCGCTGATCGAGGCCGCCCGTCAGGTGGCGCCGCTGAGCGGGTCGGCGCTCCGTCAGGACGAGCAGCAGCTCTTCAACCCCGAGCAGGCCGCGGCGGTGATGTGCAACGACTACCCGACGGCCTGGAGCCGCACAGCGCCGGTCGCGGCCCGGCTCCGGCAGTTCTCGTCCGGGCTCGCGGCGATTCCCGAGCGGACGTACTGGCCGTTCGGTAAACGAGCCTGGACCGGCGTGAGCTACAGCTGGGGGAACGCGTGCGTGCGCTGGCCCGACCGGCACGGCCCGGTCCAGCCGACCAGCGGCCCCCTCCCCGACGTCCCGGTGCTGGTGGTGTCGGGCGACCTGGACGCCAACACCCCGACCGAGCAAGGCCGGCAGGTCGCCCGCCGGTTCCAGCGGTCCACGGTCGTGGAGGTGCCCAATGTCGGTCACGTGGCCGAACACGAACCCAGCGGCTGCGCGGCCGCGATCGAGTCCGGTTTCATCCGCCGCCTTCGGGTGGGCGACACCTCCTGCCTGGCCGGCATTCCGCCTGCGCCCGTGGAGCCCCTCCCGCGGTGAACCGTCCGGTCATGCCGGGAACTGAAGGCCGAGGACCGCTCTCTCGTTCCCGACGAAGAGCCGGTTCCCGCTGGAGACCGCGAAGTCGTTCAGGCCGGTGAGGGACGGAACGGGAGCCGGGCCGGCGACTTGACGGACTCCGCCATGGCGCGGACCGCGTACCAATGCCTGACCTCGGTCGCCGTCTCTGCTGCCCCGCCTGCGCATGGCGATCGGCGGCTCGGTCGCGACGTGGGAAATCCGTCTCAGAAATCAGATTTACGTACCGATATGAAGCCAACGACGGTCATCTGGAGAACCTGACGTTCGCCATAGAACGTGCAGCTCCATCTCCTCTGTGGGCGGCGATCATCGGTTGAGATGAATGAGGACATGGAAACCCGCGGGGACGGCGGATCTCCGCGATTTCCGTTCCGTTGCGGTCGGGCCGTTCGCGCGTTCGCGGGGTCAGGACACATGAAGTTCACAGGGGAGCACTCTGCCCGAAACGTTCCAAAATGAAGATCGTCGGCGCATCGACGGAACGATCTTCATGTGGGGAGATGCGCCTTGGCACAGATCCAGCGGACGCGGCACGGGCAGACGCGCAGGAGCTTCCTGCGCGCGGTGGGGCTGACAGGCGGTGCCGGCACGATGTTCGCGGCCATGGGGGCGCTCGGCCTCGCACCGGCCGAGGCCACCGCGGCCACGCCGCCCTTCCGGCCCCCCAGCCCCGCCGACTTCCACCTCACCGGGCGCAGCGCCGCCAGCGTCGTCATCCTCGGCGGCGGCATCGCCGGCCTCGTCTCCGCCTACGAACTCGGCAAGGCCGGATACCGCTGCACGATCCTGGAGCCGCGCGACCGGACGGGCGGCCGCAACTTCACGGTGCGCGGCGGCACCGAGCAGACCGACCTGTTCGGCAACAAGCAGGTCGCCCGCTTCGGCGAAGGGCAGTACCTCAACGCGGGACCCGCGAGGCTCGCCCAGTGGATGGTCACGCTCGACTACTGCAGGGAACTCGGCGTCCCGATCGAGGTGTTCACCAACGTCAACGCCGACGCCTACATCTACAACGAGTCCTCCGGCATGAAGCCCGGGCACCCCATGCGCTACCGGACGGCCAAGGCGGACGTCTACGGTTACGTGAGCGAGCTGCTCGCCAAGGCCACCGGCAGCGGCGCCCTGGACGCCGAGCTGACCGGCGACGACCGCTCCGCGCTGCTGTCGTTCCTGGAGGACTGGGGCCAGATCGGCGGCAAGTCCGACGGCTTCGCCTACAAGGGCGGCACCAACCGCGGCTTCGGCGTCTACCCCGGCGCGGCCGGTCAGCCCGGCACGCCGCTGGGCGCCGTTCCCGGCGTCTCCGACGTATTCGCGTCGGCCGTCGGACGCTACTTCTCCTTCGAGTTCGAGTACGACCAGGCGATGCTGATGTTCCAGCCGGTCGGCGGCATGGACCAGATCCCCAGGGCGCTGACGCGCGCCATCGGCCCCGGCAAGGTCAAGCTGGGCTGCGCCGCCTCCCGTCTCGTGCAGCGGCCGGACGGCGTGACCGTCCACTACACCGACGCCGCGGGCCGCCAGAAGACCCTGGACGCCGACTACTGCGTCGCCGCGATGCCTCCGCACCTGCTGGCCGGGCTCCCGCACAACCTCGGCGACGACGTCCAAACGGCCCTGCGGGCCATCACCCCCGCCTCCGCCAGCAAGATCGGACTGGAATACCGAAGCCGGTGGTGGGAGACCGACCACCGCATCTACGGCGGCATCACCGAGACCGACCTCGACCTCACGCATGTCTGGCACCCCTCACACGGCTTCCATGAGCGGCGGGGTGTCATCGTCGGCTACTACAACTACGACGAGACCGCCGACAAGTACGGCAAGATGACCCCGCGACAGCGCCAGGAACGCGCCGTCACCCTCGGCGAACGCATCTACGGCGCCAAGTACCGGACGGAACTCGCCTCGTCCTTCTCCCAGTCATGGCGCTACATCCCGCACATCGAAGGCGCCTGGCACAACCTCCCCGGCTGGACCCCCGACGCCCCCGTCCTCAAGCCGCTGACCGCGCCCACCGGCCGCGTCCTCTACGCGGGCGACTGGCTCTCCTACATGGACGCCTGGCAGCACGGCGCCATCCTCTCCGCCCGCCAGGCCGTCACCGCGCTCCACACCCGCGCGTTGACGCACTGACCTTCTCGGAACCGCAGAGCGTCGGCCGGGCCCGGCTCGGATGCTTCCCGGCCGGGCTTGCGCCGGTCCCGGCCGCCCTGCCCCGGGTTCCGGGGGAGGGTAAGGGCGAAGTGCCCGGGGTGGCGTAGATTTCGCGGGTGAGCGTGGAGCTGACGGTGGGCACCCGGGTCCTGCTGCGGCGGGTGCGGGCGGACGACGAGGCCCGGTTCCTCGAACTCGCGGAGGCGAGCGAGGGGTTGCACCGGCCGTGGGTGGCGCTGCCCCGGTCCGCGGCGGAGTTCGCGGCCTACCTCGCGCGGTTCGACCAGGTGACCGCGGTGGGGATGGTGGTCTGCCTGCGCGACGGCGGGGACCTCGCGGGCATGGTGAACATCAACGAGATCGTCCGCGGGTCGTACCAGCGCGGGGTGCTGGGCTACGCGGCGTTCCTGCCGCACGCCGGCCGGGGCTACATGACCGAGGGGGTGGCCCTGGCCGTCCGGTACGCCTTCGAGCGGCTGGGGCTGCACCGGGTGGAGGCCGACATCCAGCCGGGGAACGCGGAGTCCCTGCGGCTGGCCGCGCGCCTCGGCTTCCGCCGGGAGGGGTTCTCGCCCGCGTACATCAAGATCGACGGAACGTGGCGGGACCATGAGCGGTGGGCCTTGACGAACGAGAGTTGATCGCGTTTATTGATCATGTAAGCCCGATATACCAGTACAAAATACAAGCGCAGCGCCGCGTCTTGGTCTCACCTAGGAGGTCGGCAAGCGTGGGCGTCCGCAGGGACGAACCCGGCCAGGAGATCGAGTGGCCGGGCGCCCTGGACGTGCGCGCCCTCCTCGAACGCGGCTGGCGGCCCACCCCGATCCGCGACTTCATCCTCAAGGTGCACAGCAGGTGCAACCTGGCCTGCGATTACTGCTACATGTACGAGATGGCCGACCAGGGCTGGCGCCGCCAGCCCCGGCGGATGTCGCGGCAGGTCGTCGGCTGGGCGGCGGAGCGCATCGCCGAGCACGCCCGGATGAACCTGCTGCCCGAGGTCGAGGTCGTCCTGCACGGCGGCGAACCGCTGCTGGCGGGCGTCGAGCACCTGCGGCACGCCGTCGAGACGATCCGCGCCGCCTGCGAGCCCGACGTGCGCGTCGGGTTCAGCGTGCAGACCAACGGCGTCCTGCTCGACGAGCTGTTCCTCGACCTGTTCGCCGAGCACGGCGTCAGCGTGGGCGTGAGCGTGGACGGCGACGAGGAGGGCCACGACCGGCACCGGCGGCGCGCGAACGGGCGGGGCAGCTACCAGGACGTGCGGACGGGCCTGGAGCGCCTGACCGGCACCCCGTACCGGCACCTGTTCGGCGGCCTGCTCAGCACGATCGAGCTGCGCAACGACCCGCTCGCGACCTACGAGGCCCTCCTGGCGTTCGAGCCGCCGGAGATGGACTTCCTGCTGCCCCACGGGAACTGGGACGCGCCGCCGCCCGGCCGTCCGCCCGACGAGTCGACGCCGTACGGCGACTGGCTCATCGCCATATTCGACCGCTGGTACGGGCGCGACGCCGACCAGGTGCGGATCCGGCTGTTCAGCGAGATCATCCGGCTGCTGTTCGGCCGGATGTCCGCGAGCGAGGCCGTGGGCCTGTCCCCGGTGGCCATCGCCGTGGTGGAGACCAACGGCGAGATCGAGCAGGTCGACTCGCTGAAGTCCGCCTACGACGGGGCCGCCGGAACCCGGCTGCACGTGTCCCGCGACCCGTTCGACACCGTGCTCTCGCTGCCGTCCGTCGCCGCGCGGCAGATCGGCCGGCAGGCGCTGTCGGCCCAGTGCCTCGCCTGCGAGGCGCACGAGGTGTGCGGCGCGGGCCTCTACCCGCACCGGTACAAGTCGGGCACCGGTTTCCGGAACCCGTCGGTGTACTGCCGCGACCTGCTGAAGCTGATCACGCACATCCGCGACGTGCTGAGCCGCGACCTGGACGGCTCGCCCGCGCGGCCCGCGGCCGCCGTGGGCTAGATCGGCGGCGGGTCGAAGTCCGCGTCCAGCCGCCGTCCCTCCAGGAAGACCTTGGCGTCGGGGTGCTCCAGCGTGAGCGTCCGGCGGTAGCGCTGCTCCGTGTCGGCGAACAGCGCCTCGGCCTCCTCGTCACGGCCCAGGGTGCGCAGATCGGCGACGGTGTTGGCCGCGGCCGAGAGCGTCACGGGATGGTCCTCGCCCATCAGGGCGCTCAGCCGGCGCAGCGTGCCCGAGCAGAGGCGGTACGCCGACTCGTTCTCGCCCAGCGCGGCCAGGTCGCTGGCCAGGTTGAGGGCGACGGTCAGCGAGTAGTGGTGGTCGCGGCCCAGCTTGAGCTCCAGCCCGGCGAGCGCGTCCTCGTTGGTCTTCCGCGCCGCCTGCGGGTCGCCGGTGACCCGCTGCAGGATGGCCAGGTTCCCCGCGCAGGCGTGGTTGTACGGGTGGTCGGCGCCGTAGACGCGCGGGTAGCGGCGGACGGTGTCCTCGGCGAGGTTCATGGCCTCCTCGAACTTGCCGAGCGTCCGGCGGATGTTCGCCAGGCAGGTCGCCGCCGCCAGCGTGTCGGGATGGTCGATGCCGAAGGCGCGCACGTACCGCTGGTGGATGTCCTCGGCGATCTCCTGAGCGCGCTCGTAGTCGCCCGCGCGCCGCCGCGCGATCGACAGGTCCTTGCCGGTGCGCAGCGTCCAGGGATGGTCGGGGGTCAACTCCTCGATCCCGAACGCGTAGGCGTCCTCCCCGAGGTCGCACGCCTCGGAGAAGTCCCCGCCGAGCCGCACCGCCCGCGCCAGCCCGGTGTAGATGTTCAGATAGGAGGCGGGGTCGCCCGCCGCCTTCCCCGTTTCGAGTACCTCGAGGTACACCTGCTCAAGAAGGAGACGGGCGTTCGTATAGTCGCTCTTGAGACCGTGGTCGAGCGCGACGCTGTTCTTGGCGCGCCAGATGCTCCACTCGTCGTCCGGGAATTTCGACTCGAAGCGGCGGAGCACGTCGTCGTCGATCTGATGCGCCTGCTGGAAGTCGCCGCTCGCCCTCAGGTCCGTCGCGCGCCCGCGGAGCGCGCGCAGCGTGGTGTCGTGATCGAGACCGAGCGCTTTCTCGGCCATGGCGAGAGTCTGCGCCCCGAGCGTGGCGGCTTCCTCGTACAGCCCCAGTTCGCGGGTGATGTTGCACATTTCCACGCGCAGTTTCAGGACGTCCTCGTGGTCGGTCCCGGACGAGGCCGTCCACACTTCGAGGAACGACTCCGCGAACGACTGAGCGGAGGAGACGTCTCCCGAGGCGTACAGGTACGTGATCATCTGGAGGCAGAAGTCGCGGACCGAGGGCTCGGAGCATTCGGCGACGCCCGCCGGCTCCATGTGCCCGAGCGCGTTCAGGAACTTGCCCCAGTTGCTCGAGTCGTTCGGATTCGGCGGCGTGTAGGCGGCCAGCAGCAGGTGGACTTCGTGCCGGAGGCGCTCCTGGTCCGCTTCCGAGACCTCGTCCCGGACGAGAGCCTGGATCAGCCGGTGGACCTGGATCGTCCGGGCCGGAATGTCGAGCCTCGCCAGAGCGAAGCGCCCCAGTTCGCCGATGGCCCGGCTCAGCTTGATGGGGTCCCTGATCAGGGTCGTGAGCCCTGGGCTGAGACCGGGAACGACCTTGCTGAAGCTGTCGCGCGGAATCGGCTCCGGACCGAAGAACGCGCAATAGCGCAGGAGGTCCAGCGCCTCGGGCATCTTCTCTTCCAGGCTGGCGACGGAGAGCGCCCAAGCGGCCGTCATCGACACCGGATACTCGGTCGGTTTGCCCTGGGAGAGCAATTGGCTGGTGTGCTCTTCGAGGAGCTGCAGATACTGCTCCACCTGGATGCCGGTCTCAGCGTGGAGCGCCCCGGCCTGCTCCAAGGCGAGCGGGAGGTCGCCCAATTCCTCCGCGAGCCTGTCGGCGTTCTCCTCGCTGATGCCGCGCGGAACCCGCCTCGTGAGGAACTCGATGCTCTCCTCGCGGGTGAAGACGTCGATCGGGACCGCGTCGACCACGCCCGCCCAGCGGTGGTTCCGCGAAGTGATCAGGACGTGCCCGGGGCCCTGCGGGAGGGTCTCGGTCAGTTCCTCGGGCTCGTCGGCGTTGTCGAAGATCAGCAGCCAGTTGGTATAGGGCTCGCCGCGGCGCAGCGCGTCGAGGACGGCGTTGGCGGCGTCCTCGACGCCGCTCACGGAGGCCGAGGGAAGGCCGAGGGGCTGCGCGAGGCTCGCGAGGGAGGAGCGGACCAGGACGGGCTGGTCGGCTGGGATCCACCAGACGAGGTCGTACGCCGATCTGTACCGGTAGGCGTACTCGACCGCCATCTGGGTCTTTCCGACGCCGCCGAGACCGTGCAACGCGTGCGGGACCACTGCGGTGACCCTGTTGGCCAGGCCTCCGCGTAGTCGCTCGAGAAGGTCCGTCCGGCCGGTGAAGTTCTTGTTCCTGGGAGGGACCTTGCCCCAGATCTGGGGTACGCGATCCGTGGCGAACGATGAATCCGGCTGTGCGTTGGTCACTCGATCCCCCTGCGCCATGCCGGCGCCCCCACCGGACACACCGCATCACGTCGTGGTCAAGTAATTCCGTCAATGAAGATAGTGTATTGAAGCTGCTCGTACCAGTCTGTGTCAGGTGACACGTTGATCGGCCTCCCTTTTTCGGACGCCGTTATACGGCGTTCACAGGCTGTCCGAATAGAGAGGGGCGCAGGTGGCGCCGCTCTGGTGCCCAGGGCCGCTTTTTGAGACCATGGTCCTGATCACCTTGCGGTGTCCGGGAGAAACGCACTGGCGGGACCTCTGTGGCACCGGTACAGAGGAGGTACGGATGCAGAACCGCTCATTCGGCTTCGCCCGTGAGACCCTCGAGGCCGCCACCGCTTCCGGCTTCTCTCCAGGGATGCGGCGAGTCGGATTGGAGCTGTTGAAGCCGGGTACCGCAAGGGCCGGGTTCGACAACAAGATGTCACGGCGGCCGAGCGGGAAGACGGCGGCGACCAGGGCATAGGGGCGAGGCGACGGCGTCCGTTCTTCGGGGCGTTACCGGGACCATTCGGTCGGCCGTGCGCTACGCTCGGGTGAGCTTGCCGGCACATCTTTCCACGGGTGCCTGCTCATGGGACGGAATGATGATCGCGCAGTCTCCCTTCGGCTCTCCGGGTCCGCATGCGGGCGGGCGCGCGCTCGATGAAACGCATCGGGACCTCTTCCGCGGCAGGACCACGGAGACGCGCGAGGTTCTGCGGAATTGGGAGGAGAACCGGCTCACCGTGCTGCACGGCGGCGCCGGTGTCGGCAAGACCTCGCTGTTGCGCGCGGGCGTCGTCCCGCGGTTGCGGGACCAGGACGCGAATGTGCTGCCCGTCGCGCATATCGCGTACCGGCCCTCGTTCCCGGTGGCGGCCCTGCCGGAGCACAACCATTTCCGGCTGGCCCTGCTGGCCTCGTGGTACACGCGCGCGTCGCCGGTGCAGATCTCCGAACTGCCGATCGGCGCGTTCCTGCGCAAGCACCGCCGGGTCGACCGGTTCGGGACGCAGCTCCCCACACTCGCCGCCATCGACGGGGCGGAAGGTCTCCTGCGGACCTCGTCCCGGCACGAACGGCACCGCCGGGAGCTCCTCGACGACCTGGCGGTGGTCATGAAAGAGGAGCCGGACCTGCACCTGCTCCTGGTCGTCCGCGACGACGCCCTCGACGAGGTCCTCGAACTCGCCGGCCGGCTCGGCCAGGAGTCGCCCGCGACGTGTTCGCTGGAGCCGTTGACGCCCGAGGCGGCGTGCGAGGCGGCGGAGGCGCTGATCCGCGGCGCCGGCCGGAGCGACGGCGACCTCGCCGAGGCGCTGGTGCGGGAATTGCGGACGGTCCGGATGGCGGGCGCCGTCCAGACCACCTCACGGGTCGAGCCGGTGCTGCTGCAACTCGTCTGCGCGCGCCTGTGGGAGGACCTGCCCGGCGACACCGAGGTCTCCGTGGACCGGTTGCGCGGCGAGGTGAACCGGGTGCTGGGGGAGTTCTGCGCGCACGGTCTCGCCACGATCGCGGCCGACCAGAGCATCCGTGCGGCGAACGTCCTGTCCTGGTTCCGCGGCGTGTTCGGCGGGCCTTGGGGGCGCGCCGGGGTGCCCGAGTCGCGCCTGTACGACGACGTCCCCAAGGCGGTCGTCGACGCGGTGCAGGACCATCACCTCGTCCGGGCGCGCCTGCGCGACGGGGCGCGGTACTTCGAGCTGCAGCATCCCCGGCTGATCGAGCCGATCGGGAAGCTCGGCGGCGGGGCGGTCCCGATCAGGCGCCCGGGACCTTCGATACGACTGCACCAGGCGCGGCTGGCGCTTCTGGACGGCGACGCGGAACTCGCGCGGCGCCATGCGGAGGCGGCCGTCCGCGCCTGCGGCGAAGGCGGCGACATGAAGGTCCTCGCCACCGCGACCACCTTCCTCGGCGACATCGCCTACGAACAGGGGGACGCCCCGACGGCGATCGTGCGCTACCGGAAGGCCGCCACGATCTGCGAGGCCATTCCGGACAACGCCGCGGTCGGCTGGCTCCTGGCCGGCATCGGCCGGATCCTGCTGGCGAGCGACGCCGGAGAGGCCGTCCGGCAGCTCCAGGCGGCGGCGAGCCGGCTGCCGCACGAGCTGTCGATCCAGACCGCGCTGGGCCAGGCGCTCTGGCGGTCCGGGAGGACGCGCGCCGCCCGCGCGGTCTTCGAGGACGTCCTCGGCCACGACAGCCGGAACCGCGAGGCCCTCATCGCCAAGCGCGCCCTGACCGGCACCGCGTAGGCACGGGGGCCTCCGGCCCTTCGTGGCCCGTGTTCTCCGTGAACAGTCGTGCCCTCGTGTGACGAACGCTGGATTTTGAAGTCCAAGCTCCTGTTCGTCCGGTTTAGTGGCGAAATAGAAGTATGGCGCCCATGGCGTATTCGCTGATCTATTGTCCGCTTCTTGGCGACCGCTCCCCTCTACGGGGACGCATATGTCTGCTGCTAGGATCCGTGCGCGACTGAATCCGGTTGCCGGGAAAGCGGATGAACCGGGTTTCTTTGGCGAGTCCTGGCGAAATTTTATGCTCAGCTTTGACTTTAGCTCGTAATCCTGCTGGGCAATATGATAAGACGTCGGAGCTGCGGAGCGCTCGGACGGTGACCACGGTCGGAGCAAGGAGAGTCAGAGGTGAGCACCGCCCCACCCGAACCGGACGTGCGGGGCGGCGGCGGGGCCGAGGACTCACGGACCGGGGAGTCCGCAGAAGCGCAGGACCGGGTGTGGCGCCGCGATTTCACCTTGCTGATGGGCGGATCGGCGTTCTCGCAACTCGGCACGCTCGGGGCGGCCGCGGCCAATCCTCTGCTGGCCCTCGCGCTGACGGACTCGCCGATCGTCGCCGGCTGGGTCGCGGCCGCGAGCACCCTGCCCGGACTGTTCCTGCACCTGCCCGCCGGGCTGATCGCCGATCGCTGCGACCGGCGCCGGATCATGCTGCGCAGCCAGCTGATCCGGGTGCTGAACTCCATCGTGCTGTTCGTCGGCCTCTTCACCGTCCCCGAACCCTGGCCGTTCCTCGTCGTGGCCGCGGTGGTGGACGGCTCCTGCGCGGTCTTCTTCCGGATAGCGGAGATGGCGGCCGTCCGGCACGTGGTGCCGGACGGCGAAGCCGAGAACGCGATGGGCAAAAGCGAGGCCCGGCACCATCTGGCCCTGGTCCTCGGGCGGCCGGTCGGCGGACTGCTCTTCTCCTTGGGCCATGCGTTTCCCTATGTGCTCGACGCATTGACGTCCTTCGTCTCCGTTGTTTCCCTTCGCTTTCTGCGGACGAAGCATCTCCAGTCCTTTGAACCAACACGGGGCTCGGGCCTCAGGGGGCCGATGCGGAAGATGACCCCCTATTTCAAGGAAGGATTCGGCTGGATAAGCCGCGACCGCTTCCTCTGCTCGTCGATCGTCGCGTGCGCGGTCGCGAACATCGGCTTCCAGATCATCATTCTGCTGCTCGTCGTCGAGGCCGAGCGGAATCACCTCTCCGGGTCGCTCATCGGCACGCTTCTCGCGACGTCGGGGGTCAGCGGTTTCCTGGGGGCCATGACCGCGCCCGGAATCGTGCGGCGCTTCCGGCCGCAGGCGACGGTCAAGTGGTGCGTGGCGGCCTGGCTGCCGTTCGTGGTGATCGTGGCGATGACGGGCGATCCGGTGATCGGAATGTGCGCCTGGGGGGCCTGTAGTTTCATGGGGGCCTACATCAACGTCGCCTTGGCGGTGCACCAGAGCAAGGCCATTCCGAAAGACGTCCTGGGCCGGGTGGAGGGGGTCCTCCAGTTCCTGACGACGGGCGCCGTGACGCTCGGGGCCTCCGCCAGCGGTTATGTGATCAAGTTCTTCGGCCCCCGTCCGACGGCCTTTCTCGTGGCCGGAACGTTCCTGGGCATCGTCGCCGCCGTCTTATGTCTGGTGCGCAGGCCGAATCCGGCCGGGGAGCCCACCCTCGTGACGCTCCTGTTCTTTCTCGCCCTGGTCGCCGTATGGTCGCTTCCGAGGCCGGATTTCCGGTGGCGGAGGCAGCGCGCGAGGTGGGGCGGGCGTGCGGCGGCCGGAACGGCGCTGCCCGTGCACGGCGCGGCGGTGCCGGCGGGCGAGGACGGTTAGCGGCGAGCCCGCCGGGCGGACATCACCTCCGGGCCGTTCGGATTGTGCTGGGTGACGCATTCCGGACGGCCTGTTCCGGCCGCTTCAGAGTTGCCGGAACGGCATCCAACCGATGGGCGCGGCGGAGGTAGGCTTCCGGCATCGGAAACGGCGGGCGTTCTTTTCGGCACCCTTCGGTCGGAGGCGGAGCGTTTGATCACGTCGCTGAACGTCGATGATCAGCATCGGCTCGTCGAGGCGATCCTGCGCATCGACGGGATGAGGGTCCGGCGGGGGCGTGAGGTGCTTCTGGCGGCCCTGGAGCGCGATCTCGGGCACCGGCTCCCCTTCGAGCACCACGACCAGGACCGGCTCGACGTGTGGGCGCTGGTCGACGTCCTGCTCAACTACCCGGGCGCGGCGCACGCGCTGGTGCGGAACCTGGAGCGGTTCTACAAGGGCAGCCTTTCCGTTGCGGCGCTGCGCGACCTCGTCCGCGAGCTGATCCCGGAACCGTGGCTCGGCCAGGACGCGCGGCGGGAGCTGCACCAGCTGATCACCTCGCTGGAGCAGTTCGACCCGGGCCTGACCCATCTCAGCCGGTTCCCCATGCTGTACCGGCGGGCCGTCGGGCCCGCGTGGCCGCTGCTGGACCGGGAGATGCGCAGCCTCCACGACGTCGTCGCCCTGCTCGAGGAGATCCCGGCGGGCCGCGACGGGGTGCCGCCGCTGCTGATCTTCGCCGACGACCTGGCCCGGTACGCCGCCCAGCCGACGGCGCCCGCCATCCGCGACTGGGTGCGCCGGCAGGCGGTGTTCCAGGGCGTGGACGACGCGCTGTTCCAGCGGCAGAACGCCGAGGTCGAGACGCGGACGCGGGCCGAGCCGTCCGAGACCTACCTGATCATCGCGTGCACGCCGGACGCGCTGGAGCCGGACCGCTACCTCGTCACGGCGTGGCTGCAGGTGGACCGCGAACCCGGCAGCACCCTGCAGTGCAGCGACGAGGCGCTGCCGCTCAGCCGGATCCCCGAGCTGCTGGAGCGGCTGCTGACGGCGGAGAGCTCCGTGGTCGGCCGGCCCACGCCCGACCTCACCGTCGAGTTCGTGCTGCCGCGCCCGCTGCTCGGCCACCCGGTCGAGGACTCCAAGATCAAGATCGCGGGGTTCGAGCACCGCATCGGGATCAAGTACCCGGTGGTCGTGCGCAGCCTCGACCGGATGCGGCTGGCCGCCGTCCACCACGACTGGCGGCGCAAGTGGACGGTGCTGCGCGGCAACTCGGTCGACGCGCCCGTCTGCCTGGTCACCCGGCGCGGCGAGTACGACCAGGAGGAGCTGTTCTCCAAGCTGTCGGAGTCCCCGGCCGTCCTCGCGCTGGCGTTCCCGCCGTGGGCGGCGAGCGACGAGCCGGACGAGCACTGGGTCGGGCTGCTGTCCGGGACCCCGGTGATCGCCTGGTGCCGGGACGGCCGCGACCCGGCCCGGTTCGCCCGCGAGGTCAAGGACCTGCTGGCCGCCGATCTGATGAAGCTGCCTCGGCGGGCGATGGAGCTGCGCCGCCAGGCGCTGTCCGCCGGAGCCGAGGAGGCGGGAACGGGCCATCTCGGCCTCCACCTGACGCTGGTGTTCGACGACGCCGACCGCATTCCCGAGCCGTACGTCCGGCTCCGACCCCCCGCATAGCACCGGAAGGCCCCGCCATGACGACAGGACCGGAATCCAGCGACCCGCTCGGGGACTGGCGCATCTACCGCGGCGACGGCCTGCCGCACGATCGCGCGCGCCGGTTGCCGCCGCCCCCGCCGTGGCGCCGGTTCAGCCCGGAGGACGCGGTCCGGGGGCGCGGTCGGCGGGAGCAGCAGGCCATCTCGTACCGGCCCGACGAGTCGGTGATCGACAAGGTGAACGCGGCGGTGCTGCTGCGGCGCCCCCTGCTGGTGACGGGCAAGCCCGGGTCGGGGAAGTCCACCCTTGCCTACAACGTCGCGTACGAGCTCGGTCTCGGCTCGGTCCTGTACTGGTCGATCACCAGCAACACCACGCTGGAGTCCGGGCTGTACCACTACGACGCGATCGGCCGCCTGCACGAGGCGAGCCTGCGCGGCGTGGGCGGACGCACCGACACGGCCGATCCGCCCGACATCGGCCGGTACATCCGCCTCGGTCCGCTCGGCACCGCGCTGCTGCCCGGCGACGCCCCCCGCGTCCTGCTCATCGACGAGCTCGACAAGAGCAACATCGACCTGCCGAACGACCTGCTCAACGTGTTCGAGGAGGGCCGGTTCCCCATCCCCGAGCTGCAGCGGCTGCCCGAGGAGCAGGCCCGGATCCACGTGATGACCGAGGACGGCGGCCCGCGCGTGCCGATCGAGCACGGCGAGGTGCAGTGCGCGAGCTTCCCGATCGTGATCATCACGAGCAACGGGGAACGCGAGTTCCCGCCCGCGTTCCTGCGCCGCTGCGTCCGGCTGGTGATCGAGCCGCCCGGCCGGGACCGGCTCGCGGAGATCATCGAGGCGCATCTCGGCGCGGACGCCCGGGCGGAGAGCGAGGAGCTCATCGAGCGGTTCCTCGCGCGCCGCGCCGACGGCGCCCTCGCCACCGACCAGCTGCTGAACGCCGTCTACCTCGCGACGTCCGGCAGCCGGCCGCCGGACGGCAGGCTGGACGAGATCCTCGACGCGGTGCTCCGCCCGATCGAGATGCCCGGCGCGGGATGATCGGCCGGCTCGTCGAGGCGCTGCGGGCGCTCGACCCGCCGCCGACGGCGGAGGAGATCGCCGACGCGCTCTGGCTCGCCGCCTGGTTCCGGACGCACGAGGGCCCGGCCCACCACGTCCCGGCCGGTGCCGCGGGCCCGGACGGCGGCACCGCCGGTCCGCCGCCGTCGCGGCGTCCGAGCGAGCCGTCCACGCCGTCCCCGCCGGAGCCACCGCCGCCGCGCCCCGCGGAGGCGGGCCTGTACATGGCGGGACAGGAGGTTCCGGCGGCGTCGTTCCCCGTCCGCATGCCCGCGGTGCCGGCCATCTCCCGGACGCTGCCGCTGGCGCGGGCGCTGCGCCCGCTGCGCGCGACCGTCCCGTCGCTGACCCGCGAGATCCTCGACGAGACCGCGACCGCGCAGCGGATCGCCGAGACCGGCGTGTGCGAGCCCGTCATGGTCCCGGCGCGGGACCGCCGGCACGACCTGGCCCTCGTCGCGGACGTCGGGCCGTCCATGGTGGTGTGGCGGCAGACGATCGAGGAACTGCGGGCGCTGCTGCAGCAGCTCGGCGCGTTCCGCGACCTGCGGACCTGGTACCTGGACACGGGCGGCGAGCGGCTGTCGCTGCGCACCGGGTCGGCGTTCGGGGTCAGCGCCGACCGCGACCCCGACGAACTCGTCGACCCGAGCCACCGGCGCGTCATCCTGGTCGTCAGCGACTGCATCGGCGCGGCGTGGCGGGACGGCCGCGCGGCCGCGCTGCTCGGCCGCTGGGGCCGGACGGGCACCGTCGCGATCGCGCAGCCGCTGCCGCAGCGGTTGTGGTGGCGGACCCCGGCGGCCATCGAGCCGGTGCGGTTCGGAGCGTCCGGGCCCGCCCTGCCCAACGAGCGGCTCACCGTGACGCGTGCGCCGCTCCAGCCCTCGGACGGCCGCCCGCTCGGCGTCCCGGTCCCGGTGGTCGAGCTGAACGAGCGCTGGCTGCGGTCGTGGGCGAACATGGTCGCGCACGGCGGCCGGGACATCATGGGCGCCGCGCTGTTCACCGGCCGGCCCGTGGCCGACGCGCCGCCGCCCGACGGCGAGCCGATGTCGGCGGAGACGCGCGTCAAGCAGTTCCGGGCGTCGTCGTCGCCGGCGGCGTTCAAGCTCGCCACCTACCTGGCGGCCGCGCCGCTGCGGCTGCCCGTCATGCGCCTCGTCCAGCAGGCGATGCTCCCGTCCTCCTCGTCCTCTGTCCTCGCCGAGGTCTTCCTCAGCGGGCTGCTGCGGATGGTCGGCCGCCCGGCGGACGGCGGCGAGGAGGAGATCGCCTACGAGTTCCACGACGGCGTCCGGGAGATCCTGCTGCAGGGGATGCGCAGGCGCGAGGTCCAGCAGGTGCTGCGCGCCGTGTGGGACGTCGTCCGCGAGCGCATCGGCTCGTCGCTGGACTTCCCGGCGCTGCTCGCGGCGGTGGGCCGCGGCGAGGTGCGGCTCCCGCCCGACCTGCCGTTCGCGCAGGTGGCGGCGCAGGCGCTGGCTGGCCTCGGCGGCCAGTACCGGGAAGTGGCGCGGCAGCTGGCGACCGGTGCGGTGGCCGGTGCGGGCGGCACCGGGGGCGGGGCGGGCGACGAGGCGGCGGACGGGCTTCCGACCGCGGGCGCGGGGCCGGAGGGCCCCGCGCCCGCGCCCGCGGTCCGCAGCGGCCTGCCCGCCCGCAACCCCGACTTCACCGGACGGGACCGGCTCCTCACCGCGGTCCGGGCGGCGCTGCAGGACGGGATGGCGGCGCTCCTGCCGGAGTCGGAGTTCGGCATGGGCGGGGAGGGGAAGTCCAACCTCGCGGTCGAGTACGCCTACCGCCACGCGGGCGACTACGACCTGGTCTGGTGGATCCCGGCCGAGCAGACGACCTCGGCGCGCGCGGCCCTCGCCGTGCTGGCCCGCCAGCTCGGCATGCCGATGAGCGACGACATCAAGGACACCGTGGACGGCGTCCTGCGCGCGCTCCGCGACGGCCGCCCCTATGGCCGCTGGCTGCTCATCTACGACAACGCGCAGGATCCGGACCAGGTCGTCCGGCTGACCCCGCTCTCGGTCGACGGGGGCGGGAAAGGGCTGGGGCCCGGACGGCACGTCCTGGTGACGTCCCGCGACCGCGGCTGGGAACGGCACGCGTCGGTCGTCGACGTCGGCGTCTTCGAGCGGAGCGAGAGCATCGCGCTACTCCGCCGCCTGGTGCCGGAGCTGTCGGAGGCCGAGGCCGACCTGCTGTCGGAACGCGTCGGGGACCTCCCGCTCGCGGTCGGCCAGGCGGCCGCGTGGCAGGCCGTCACCGGAGGCACCGTCGAGGAGTACCTCCGGCTGTTCGACCGCCGCCTGACCGAGTTCAACGGGAACGGCGGGTCCGAGGAGCTCCCCGGGCCGCTGGCGGCGGGCGTGAGCCTCAACCTCGATCTCCTCCGCGAGGAGAACCCCGTCGCGGGCCTGCTGCTGGAGCTGTGGGCCGTCTTCGACCCGGAACCGGTGCCCTGCGGGCTGCTGACCGCCGGGCGCTCGGCGGAGCTGCCCGCCGAGCTGACCGCGCTGCTCGCCGACGAGGCCCGGCTGCGCGGCGCGATGCGCGACATCTCCCGCTTCTCCCTCGCCCGCTTCGACGAGGAGGCGGGCAGCCTCCAGGTCCACCGGCTCGTCCGGGCGATCCTCGACGATCGCCTCGGCGACGACGGCCGCCGCCGCGTCCGTGCGCAGGTGCACGCGATCCTCGCCGCGGCGACGCCCGGCGCGAAGCCGGAGGAGGAGTCCACCTGGGAGATCCGCTCCGAGATCACCCCGCACGTCGTCCCCTCCGGGGTCTTCGAGGCGGACGATCCCGGGATCCGCTACGTGGGCATCGACCAGGCCAAGTTCCTCTACCAGTCGGGGGAGTACGAGGGGAGCCGGCGGCTGGCGGAGATCGCGCTGCACCGGTGGCGCGACCGGTACGGGCCCGACGACGACGACGTCCTGGACATCTCCCGTGTCCTGGCGAACGCCCTGCGCGGCCTCGGCGACAACCGGGCGGCCGCCGACCTCAGCGAGGACAACCTCGCCCGGACGCGCCGCAAGTACGGCGCCGACAACCTCCAGACCCTGTTCGCCGCGAACGGCTTCGGCGCGGACCTGCGGTTCCTCGGCGAGTTCCGCAGGGCGCACGAGATCGACCTGGACGCCTGGCGGCGCCTGCGCCGGATCCACGGGGACGCCGACACCGACACCCGGCTCGCGGCCAGCAACCTCGCCATCGACCTGCGGATCCTGGGCGAGTTCCAGCGGGCGCACGAGATCGACCGGGAGGTCTGGAGCGGCGAGGGCCAGGCCTACCGGCAGCGGTTCCGCGCCACCCACAACCTCGCGCGCGACCTGCACGCGCTGGGAAGGTACGGCGAGGCGTACCGGATCCAGGCGGAGAGCCTGGCCAATCTGCGGCCCGTCCTCGCACCGGGCCACGCGCACGTCCTGCAGGCGAAGATGAGCCACGCGGGGACGCTGCGGAAGCTCGGGCGGTCGGTGGAGGCGCACCGGCTGGCCACCGAGACGTTCGCCGCCCACGTCCGGCGGTTCGGCGAGGAGCATCCGAACACGCTCGCGAGCCGGGTCTGCCTGGCGCTCGCCACCTGCGCGATCGGGCGTCCGGAGGAGGCGCTGCCGCTCATCGACCGGGCGCTGGACGGCTACCGCCGGGTGATGGGGGACGGGCATCCCTTCGTCCAGGTCTGCGCGATCGACCGCGGCGTCGTGCTGCGGCGGCTGGCGGAGGTGTACGCGGCTCAGGAGACGGACCAGGCGGCTCTGGCGGATCTCGAGGCGGGGGTCCTCGGCCCGAACCACTACTACGCGTTCTGCGCCACGGTCGGCCTGGCCAACGACTACTACCTGCTCGGTGAGCTGGAGGCCGCGGCCCGGCTGCTGTCCGGCGTCCAGGAGAAGATGATCGGCTGCCTCGGCGAGCGGCACCCCTACTCGCTCGCCGTCGAGTTGAACCTGGCGCGCGCTCGCGCCGCCATGGGCGCGGAGGGCGACGCCACCGGTCCTGCGCTGGCCGCGCTGAGGCAGGTGCTGGGCGCGGATCATCCCGATGTGTGGGCGGCGGAGCGGGGCGAACCCCTCGAATGCGACATCGAACCCACCGCGCTGTGAGCGCCCCGCGAGCCCTGCCGCGAGCCCGCCCGGTCAGCGGCCGGGCGCGGCCGTCGCGAGGGCCAGGTCGTGCTGGACGGTGCGCCCGATGTGGCTGATCAGCGCCATCAGGTCGGGGCAGTACACCGACGGGTTCAGGTAGCCCTCCCCCTCCCGGTACCGGTGCGCGTAGGCGCCGCCGCCGCAGATGTCGCGCACCGCGCACGTCCTGCACGTCTGGGACAGGGCGGCGACGCCGATCTGGCGGGCGACGACGCCGGGGTGCGTCAGCGCGTCGTCGAAACTGTTCCCGAACACCGTGAGACCCGTCTCCGGCGCACCGGCGTACGCGGCCTTCAATGTGTCGACCTGCTGCAACGTCCCGTCGGTGTCGACGACGACCATCGCGACCGGCGACAGGCCGATGTTCTCGCTGCGGCTCTGCCCGCCGAGCAGCAGGTTGAGGATCTCCTCGAACAGCCGGACGCCCGTCTCCTTGTGCGGTGCGTGGTACCAGCGGTCGAAGATCGGGACGAGCCAGTCCGCGTAGGGGGTGCCCTGGCCGTCGGCGGGACGGCGCGGCGGCGGGGTGCTCCAGGTCCCGTGCGGAAGGAGGAAGTCGATGCGCGGCGGCCGTGTCTCGAGAAGGGCCTCGTAGGTCCGGATCGGGTCGTTGTCGAGGTCGACCGTGCAGAGCAGCCCCCGGTAGAGCCGCCGGTGCGAGGCGGCGAGCCGGTTCAGCCCGCGCACCACGTCGGCGTGGCTTCCCCGCCCGTCGGCGCGGCGCCGATGCCGGTCGTGCCCCTCGCGGTCACCGTCGAGGCTGACGGCCACGCCCACGTCGTTGTCGTCGAGCATGGCCAGCATCTCGTCGGTGAGCAGCACGCCGTTCGTCTGCATGGTCACTTCGAGGTCGCAGGACGCGGGCAGCGCCGCGCGGAACCGGTCCACGGCCGCGGCGATCGCCGTCCTCCCCGCGAGCAGCGGCTCGCCGCCGTGCAGGACGACCGACACGTCCGTCAGCGCGTGCTTCCGGACGTGCTCGCCCAGCCGTGCCGCCGTCTTCGCGATGACGTCCGGGGCCATGGCGCGCGGGCGGGACCGCCACGTCTGGTCCGCGCCCTCGTAGACGTAGCAGTAGTCACACGCCAGGTTGCAGCGACCGTGGATCTTGAGGACGACCTCGGAGAACGGGACGGGCCGCCATCCTTCGCCGATCAGCCGCGCGACGTCGAGGCCGCTGGACGGCCATTCGGGGGACACCGCCGCGCACATTCGAGGCGATCGTCACAAGAGGCGGTTGTCGAAGCCCGCGGAGATCCGGGCGGCTTCGCGGCGCTCGGTGCCGGCGCGGCGAACGGCCTCGCCGAAGACCGTGCCCTGGGCCGCCGCGGAGCGGGCGAGGGCGGCGTCGAGGGCGGCGCGGTCGGGGCGGACCCAGGCGAAGGCAATCGCGCCATCGACGGACTGCGATGTGCTGCCATGAGTACCCGGCACGGCCGTCCCCCTCGTGTCCCGCGAAATCGGAAAGGCGTCGCTTCCTCTGTGGGCCCAAAGGCACCAGCCTAAGCCCGCGGCTCAGGCGGACGGCACCTCCGGGACGAGACGATCATAGAGCGGGGCGCCCCCGCAAGGCGGTGATCGGGGCAAGACGCGCCGGTGATTTTCCCGGTGGTCTTGCCGGTCGCGAGGGCGGTCGAGGACGCTGAGGGGGTGGAAGGGAGGGCGCGTGGGCGACGCGGCGCGGACGGGTGGGTGGCGGCCCGGGGGGTTGTCCTCGTTCCTGGTGTGCGACATCGCCGGGTTCAGTTCGGCCGAGCGGGACGATCCGGTGCGGGTGCGGGTGCGGAGGTCGATGTACGAGGGGCTCGACCGGAGCCTGGCGGACGGCGCCGGGGTGCGGCTGGACGACTGCTACCACGAGGACCGCGGCGACGGGGTGATGGTCGTCCTTCCTGCGGAGGTCGGGGCGGAGCGGCTGCTGACGACCGTGGTGGACCGGCTGCGCGCGGAGGTGCGGCACCACAACCGGGCGGCGAGCGAGGCGGCGCAGATGCGGCTGCGGGTGGCCGTCAACGTGGGGGAGGCGCGGGCGGACGAGCGCGGTGTGGTGGGGACGGAGCTGACGCACACGTTCCGGCTGCTGGACGCCGCGCCGCTGAAGGAGGCGGTGGCCGCGGCGGAGACGGCGATCGCGGTGATCGTGTCGCGGCGGGTGTACGACGACGTGGTGCGGCACGGCCGGGGCCTCGTCGATCCGGACGACTACTACCGGGTCGAGGTGGAGGTGAAGGAGACCGAGGGCGAGGCCTGGATCATGGTGCCGGGGATGCGGCCCGGCCCGGCGGCGGGCGGCGCTCCGGCGCCGCGCGGCGGATCGGTCGCGGTGCGCGAGGACGGCCCGGGGGAGGACGACCGGATCGATGACGGCGGGGGCTTCGCGCCGCCCGCGGAGGTTCCGGTGCCGGTGCTGTTCCAGATGGTGGACGATCTGCTCGGCATCCCGCAGATGCGGAACGAGCGGGGCCGCGAGCGGCTGGTCGGGGCGCTGTCGCCGGTCATCGCGGGCGTCATCCCGCGGTCGCCGGAGGCGAAGGCGGACCTGTTCGCGATCCTGCAGACGTGCCTCGACTATCCCGGCGGCCTGCAGCAGTTCCTGCAGGCCGTCCGGGGGTTCGTGGGCGAGTCGATGGCGGTGCGGCGGCTGGAGCAGACCACCGCCCGGCTGCTGCTGCCGCCGGGCGACGGCTGATCTCAGGCCGAGGGCCTGGTGATGGTGGCCATGGCGCGGTCCGGTTCCCAGTGGGCGCGCAGCGAGGTGATGAGGCCGGACTCGTCGACGGTGTAGATGAGGACGCAGTCGATGGTCATGGTGGAGCCGTCGCCCATGGTGGTGGTGATGGCGGCGACGTTGGCGCAGCAGGGGCCGTTGGCGAACGAGTCCTTGATCTCGAAGCGGAACCCGCTGATGGTGGCGATGAACGAGTCCCAGAAGGCGGCGATGCCGTCGGCGCCGCGGTGGCCCTCGCCGGAGGGGTCGAGGAAGGACGGGCCGACGGGGTCCTCGACGAGGGCGCCGGGGGCGAACAGGGCCAGCCACTCCTCCCGGCGCCCGGCGCCGACGGCGGTCATGGAGGCGCGGGCGGCCCGGCGGGCGGGGTGGTCGGCGTCGGGGGCGTGCCAGATGAGGGCGTCCATGACCGAACTGTAACGTGTTCTCGTTTTATGGTCAGCCGGTCACCTTCGCGATCACGGTCTCGGCGAACCGCTCCAGGTTCGCGATCTTCTTGTCCAGCGGCTGGGTGTCGGGGCCCTTGGCGTAGGGCATCCGGAAGCCGACGATCACGTCGGTGACGCCCTTGTCCTCCAGCCGCTTCACGCCGTCGGGGGTGTAGGCGTCGGGGGAGATGACGTGCACCTCGAAGGGCTCGCCGGCCTTGCCCTCGGCCTCGCGGATCCGGTGCAGCCGGGCGAGCAGCTCGTCGAGGTCGTCGGGGCCGCCGCCGTGCATCCAGCCGTCGCCGCGGACGGCGGCGCGCCGCAGCGCGGGCTCGCTGTGCCCGCCGACCAGGATCGGGATCGGCTCGGCGGGCGCCGGGCACAGCTTGATCGCGGGGATGTCGAAGAACTCGCCGTGGAACTCGAAGTAGTCGCCGCCGGCGAGGCCGCGGACGATGTCGATGGCCTCGTCCATCCGCTTCCCGCGCCGCTCCCACGGCACGCCCATGACCTGGAAGTCCTCGCGCCACGGGCTGACGCCGACGCCGAGGCCGAGGCGCCCGCCGGTGAGGCAGGCGATCGAGGTGGCCTGCTTGGCGACGAGCACCGGCGGCCGGACGGGCAGCTTGAGGACGAACGGGGTGAACCGGAGGGTGCTCGTCACCGCGCCCATGGCCGCGATCAGCGTGAACGTCTCGATGAACGCCTTGTCCTCGAGGAACTCGCGGTTCCCGTCGGCGGTGTAGGGGTAGGTCGAGTCGGACTCGCGCGGGTAGGCGAGCGAGTCGGCGACCGACATGCTCGTGTAGCCGGCCGCCTCGGCGGCGCGGGCCAGCGGCAGGTAGAACGACGGGTCGGTCATCGCCTCGGCGTAGGTGAACCTCATGGCGACCGATAGTAGAACCGGTTTCAGTTCGAGGCCAGGGGCCGTCCCGGTGGCCGGGGCCGCCCGCGGCCCCGCATCACGGCTTGTGCAAGAAATCACATCCACCCCTTGCTCGCGCGTTCGGCGCGGTGGTTCGGTGGGGGGATGAGGGACAAGATCGCGATCGTGACCGGGGGCACCTCCGGGATCGGTAAGGAGATCGCTCGCGGGCTGGCGCGCGCCGGGTTCCTCGTCGGGATCGTGGCCCGCAGCGAGATGCGGGCGAAGGCGACGGTGGACGAGCTGACGCGGGACGTGCCGGGCGCGCGGATCGAGACGTTCCTCGCCGACCTGTCCGCGCAGCAGGACGTGCGGCGGGTCGCGGCGTCGCTGGAGGAGCGGTTCGACCGGCTGCACGTGCTGGTCGACAACGCGGGCGTGCACCTGATGCGGGCGAAGGAGAGCGCCGACGGGTTCGACCGGATGGTCGCCACGAACCACCTGGGCCCGTTCCTGCTGACGAACCTGCTGCTCGGTCCGCTGAAGAAGGGCGCGCCGTCGCGGATCGTGGTCGTCGCGTCCGAGGCGCACCGGTTCGCCGGCCGGCTGGAGCCCGCGCGGATGGCGGAGCCGGGCAATTACCGGGCGGCCGGGTCCCTGCGGGTGTACGGGCGGTCGAAGCTGATGAACATCCTGTTCGCGCAGGAGCTGGCGCGGCGGCTCGACGGCACCGGCGTGACGGTGAACGCGATGTGCCCGGGGTTCGTCGCGACGGGGCTCGCCCGCGACCTGCCGGGCAGCGCGCGGATCGGCGGCCTGCTGTCGCACACGCCCGTGATGCGGACGCCGGCGCAGGGCGCGCGGATGGCGCTGCGGCTCGCGCTGGACGAGGAGTTCGAGGGGCGCACCGGCGGCTTCTACAGCTCGACGCCGGGCGCGGGGCTGATCCCGGAGGCGGGCCCGCTGAAGGACGAGGTGCTCCGCCGCGCGGTGTGGGACCAGTCGGCCCGTCTCGTCGGGCTGCCGGTGCGCTGAAGCGGCACCGGCCGGGGCGCGCTTCGCCCGTCCGCTTGGGCGCTCTGTGGGAAGGCCCTAGGCTCTGAGCGTGTGAGCCACCCCCCGAATCAGCCCGCTCCGTGGAACCCGCAGCCGGGAGCGCAGCCGCCCGGAGCGCCGGCGCCGATCCCCGGTCGCCCGCAGCCGCCCGCCCCGCCGGGTCCGCCCGGCATGCCGGGCCGGCCCGCCTCGGGGGAGGGCGAGGCTAGGCCGTCGGCGGTCAAGGACCTGTTCACCGGGGTCGGCTACCTGCTGCGCGGCATCGGCTGGACGGCGCGCCACCCCGCGCAGTGGCTGTTCGGCCTGATCCCGGCGCTGATCGTGCTGGCCGCCTACGCGGCGGCGCTGGTGACGCTGGCGTTCTACCTGGACGACCTGGCGGGCTGGGTGACCCCGTTCGCGGACGGCTGGTCGGACGCGGCGCGGGCGGCCACGCGCGTCGTCGCCGGCATCGCGATCTACGGCGCGGCGGTGTTCCTCGCCGTGCTCACGTTCACGGCGGTCACGCTGCTGGTCGGCGACCCCTTCTACGAGGCGATCGCGGTGCGGGTCGAGGAGTCGCAGGGCGGCGCGCCGCCGGACCCGGACGTCCCGCTGATGGTGCAGATCGGGCGGGCCGTCAAGGACGCGCTGGCGCTCGGGCTCGTCGCCGTGCTGTTCGCGGTGGTGTTCTTCGCGGCCGGGTTCCTGCCGGTGGTGGGGCAGACGGTGGTGCCGGTGATCGCGGCCCTGGTGTCCGGGTACTACCTGGCGGGAGAGTTGACGTCGATCGCGCTGGAGCGCCGCGGGCTGCTGCGCAAGGAGCGGTTCGCGCGGCTCAAGGCGAACCGGTCGCTGTCCGTCGGGTTCGGCGCGGCGACGTTCGTGGTCTTCCTCATACCGCTGGGCGCGGTGTTCGCGATGCCGGGCGCCTTGGCGGGCGCGACGCTGCTGGCCAGGGAGCGGCTCGCGGACGGCCCGGGGATCACGGGCGGCCGTACCGGCGTCGCGACCCCGACCTGAGGCGATAGGAAGATGTGTCCTCAGCGTGATGACCTGCCGAACGAAATGAATGATCTTCGCGTACCGTGTTCCGCATGTCCGATCAGGGGGAGCGCGGTGTGCGCTGGACCGACATGAGCGAGAGCGACGCGGCCGGCCGGCCGCCGGCGCCCGACGCGGGGCGCGCGACCGGCCCGCAGGTGGTCTCCTCCGAGCCCAAGGTGCCGGAGGTCTTCATGCCCGCACCGCACGGCCGTACGGATTTCTCCGACGCCGGCGAGGAGCGGCCGCACGACATCTGGGGCAAGGTCGAGAGCTCGGCCGCCCCGGGAGCGCCCGAGACCGGCGCCGAGCAGGAGGCCGCGCCCGGGCACGAGCCCGCGTCCGCGCGGAAGGCCGCGTCCGAGCAGGAGACCGTGTCCGAGCAGGAGACCGCGTACGAGCAGAAGGGCGCGTTCGAGCAGCAGGGCGCGTACGAGCAGGAGGCCGCGGGCCGGCAGGGCCCCACCGCCTGGGAGGAGCCGGCCCACGGGGACCGGCCCGGACCCTGGGGACGGCCGGAGGCCGGGGAGCCCGCCGCATGGGCGGAGCCGGCCGCCGAGCCGGAGCGCGAGCGCGAAGCCGGGGCCGTGTACGGGAGCGGCGCGCTGCCCGACGCCGAGGACGTGCGCGTCGCGCCCGTCCCGGCGGAGGGGCAGGAGCCGCCCGGCTGGGAGGGCTCGCTGTTCGAGGACGGGCCCGGCGCGGCGTCCGAGGACGAGACGCCCGCGGTGCAGGTCGGGCTGGCGGGCCCGGCGAAGGCCGGCAAGCCGAGCAGCGGCAACTGGCAGATGCCGGACTGGATGGCGGACGAGGCGGCCGCGGACGCCAAGCTCGGCGGTTCGCCCGGGACGTCCGGCGACGTGTTCGACGAGGGCGGCGGCCGGTCCCGGCTGGTGCTGATCGGCGGCGTGGGCCTGCTGGTGGTCGCGCTCCTCGCGGCCGGCGGCGTCTACTACATGACGCACAAGACCGACGATCCGCCGGCGGACCCGGCCGTCAAGACGGGAGGGGCGGGCACCGGCGCGCAGCCCGAGGAGCCGCAGGTGACGGTCCCCGCCGACCGGCCGCTGAAGCGGTTCCCGGGCAAGCCGAGCAAGGTCCTCGGCCGGCTGACGGACGCCGCGTCCGGGCTGTCGTACCCGCGCCTCGGCCCGCCGTGGCAGCTGCCGACCAAGAAGAACAAGCTGAGCACGCCGGGCTGGTCGGGGCAGCAGATCGTGGTCACCGAGCGGCACGGGCAGCGGCTCTGGTACGGCCAGCTGCTCACGGGCGCGCTGCCGCCGACGCTGCTGGGCGCCTACAAGGGGCCGGGGAGCGTCAAGAAGACGACCGCGCTCGCGGAGCAGGGCTACGAGTCGCAGTACTACGCGTTCCCGCACAAGTCGGCGCCGCTGGCGTCGCAGGCGCTGAACGTGGACGGGCACAAGGGCTGGCTGATCGCCTCGTACCTGACCTACAAGCGGGCCGGGGTGCGGGCGACCGGCGAGATCGTGGCGACCGCGGTCATCGACACGGGGCACCGGACGCCGGCGGCGGTGTTCGCGTCACTGCCGAACACGCACCGGAAGATGTGGCCGGACCTCAACGAGTTCCTCGGCCAGCTGAAGGTCGCGGCCTGACCCCTCTTAAGTACCGAATGCCGTTCTAATAGGCTGGCTCCGATCCCCGACGGAGAGGTGCGGTCATGGCGATCGGGTTGACGGAGGAGCACGAGGCGCTGGCGGCGTCGGTGCGCGGGTTCGCCGAGCGGAACGTCCCGCCGGAGGCGGCGCGCGAGGCCGACGCCGGGTTCTGGCCCGCGCTCGCGGCGCAGGGGCTGCTCGGCCTGCACCTCCCCGAGGACGCGGGCGGCCAGGGCTTCGGCCTGCTGGAGCAGGCCGTCGCGCTGGAGGAGCTCGGCCGGGCCCTCGCGCCCGGCGCGTACACCCCGACCGTCCTGGCGTCGGCGATCCTGCACGCCGCCGGGGCGGGCGGCGACCTGCTCGCCGGCCTCGCGGACGGCTCGCGCAAGGCGGCGGTCGGCCTCTCCGGCGGTCTGGCCGTCGACGGCGGCACGGTGTCCGGGACGGTGCGGCCGGTCCTGGGCGCACCGCTCGCCGACGTGTTCCTGCTGCCCGCCGGAGAACGCTGGGTGGTCGCCGGACGCGACGAGGTCGCGGTCGGCGACCTGGAGTCGCTCGACGTCACCCGCCCGGTCGGCGCGGTGACGGCCGACGGCCTGGACGTCCCGGACGACCGCTTCCTCGACGCGCCCGACGCCCGCGCCCTCGCGGTCGTCCTGCTGGGCGCCGAGGCGTGCGGCGTCGCGGGACGCGCGCTGGACGACGCCGTCTCCTACGCCAAGCTCCGCGAGCAGTTCGGGCGTCCGATCGGCCAGTTCCAGGGCGTCAAGCACAAGTGCTCGCGGATGCTCATCGCGGTGGAGCGCGCGCGGGCGGCGGTCTGGGACGCGGCGCGGTCGTTCGGCGACGCCCCCGAGCAGCGCGCCTACGCGGTCGGGGTGGCGGGAGCGCTCGCCGCGGACGCGGCCGTCCTGTGCGCCGAGGGCAACATCCAGATCCACGGCGGGATCGGCTACACCTACGAGCACGACGCGCACCTCTACTACCGGCGCGCCCTCACCCTGCGCGCGCTACTCGGGAGGGCGAGCGGCCACCGCGCGGACGTCGCGGCGCTGGCGGTCGAGGGCGTCCGCCGCCCGATGGGCATCGAGCTGGGCGAGGACGCGGCGCCGCTGCGCGAGGAGATCCGCGGGCGCGTCGCCGAGATGGCCGCGATGGAACCGCTCGCGCAGCGCGCCGCGATGGCGGAGGGCGGCTGGGTGACGCCGCACCTGCCGAAGCCGTGGGGGCGCGACGCCGGGCCGCTGGAGCAGATCGTCATCCAGCAGGAGCTGAAGGCGGCGAAGGTCCGGCCGGTCCCGCTGATGATCGCCGCGTGGGTCGTCCCGTCGCTGGTCCAGTACGGCACGCCGGAGCAGCAGGAGCGGTTCCTGCCGCCGACGCTGCGCGGCGAGATCATCTGGTGCCAGCTGTTCTCCGAGCCGGGCGCGGGCTCCGACCTCGCCGGGCTGCGCACCCGCGCGGAGCGGGTCGAGGGCGGCTGGCGGATCAGCGGGCAGAAGATCTGGACGTCCCTGGCCCGGGACGCGCAGTGGGGCGTCTGCGTCGCCCGCACCGACCCGGACCGGCCCAAGCACGACGGCATCACCTACTTCATCGTGGACATGGCGGCCGAGGGCATCGACGTCCGGCCGCTGCGCGAGTGCACCGGCGACGCGGTGTTCAACGAGGTGTTCCTGGACGGCGTGTTCGTCCCGGACGACCGGGTCGTCGGCCCCGTCAACGAGGGCTGGCGGGTCGCCCGCAACACCCTCGCCAACGAGCGCGTCGGGCTGACCAGCTCGTTCCAGCTCGGCGGGGACGTCCCGAAGCTGCTCGCCCTCGCCGCCGAGCTGGGCCTGGACGGCGACCCGGTCGTCCGCGACGGCATCGGCCGGCTCGCCTGCGACGAGCACGCGTTCAACCTGCTCGGCCTGCGCGCGACGCTCAAGCAGCTCTCGGGCACCGACCCGGGCGCGACGGCGAACGTCCGGAAGCTGGTCGCGATGGAGCACGGGCAGCAGGTGACCGAGTTCGGGTTCACGCTCCTCGGCGAGGAGGGCGCGCTGACCGGCGGCTGGAAGGACGGCCTGCGCCCGCGCTGGACCCGCTACCTGCTGGCGTCCCGCGCGATGTCGATCGGCGGCGGCACCACCGAGGTCAACCTCAACGTGATCGGCGAGCGCATCCTCGGCCTCCCCCGCGACCCCGAGCCCGCCGCGCGGCGGGCGACTTGACCGTGCCCGTATAAAGAGAGCGCGATGGGGGAGAGACGGCGGCGGCTCGTGGCCGCGCTGACCGGGCTGGGGCTCGGGCTCGCGGCGCTCGGGCCGGGGCTCGCGCCCGGGTTCGTGCTGTCGTACGACATGGTGTTCACGCCGGATCCGGCGTTCACGCCGATGACGTTCGGGCTGACGGGGACGGTCCCGCGGCAGGTGCCGAGCGACGCGTTCGTGACGGCGCTGGCGACGGTGGTCCCCGCCGACGCCGTGCAGAAGCTGATCCTGCTCGCGATCTTCGTGATGGCGTGCATGTCGGCGGCGTCGCTGGTGCCGACGCCGCGGCTGCTGCCGCGCCTGGCGGCCGGGGTCTGCTACGCCTGGAACCCGTTCGTCGCCGAGCGGCTGCTGCTCGGCCAGTGGGCGCTGCTGCTCGGGTACGCGGCGCTGCCGTGGGTGGTCGCGTCCGCGGCCCGGACGACCGGGAAGGGCGGGACGCGGCGTCTCGTCCGCGCGCTGGTGCCCGCCGCGATCGGTGGATTCGCCGCGCTGACCGTGTCGGGGCTGACGGCGCTGGTCGTCGCGCTGGTGTCGGCGCGGCTGCGGGGCGCGGTGCGGGTGGCCGGGGTCGTGGCCGCCCTGAGCCTGCCGTGGCTGGTGCCGGCCGTGCTGCGTCCGGCGGGCGTGCCGGGGAACGGGACGGCCGTCGACGTCTTCGCGGCGCGGGCCGACACCCCCTTCGGCGTGCTCGGCAGCCTCCTGACGCTCGGCGGCATCTGGAACGGCGAGACGGTGCCGCGCGGCTACGGGACGCCGGTCCTGGCCGGGTTCTGGCTGGCCGTGGTGCTCGGCTCCCTCTTCGCGTACTGGCGCTGGTGCCGGGAGCCGGAGTGGCGGCGGGGCGCGGCGGTCGCGGCGGCGGCGGGGTTCGTCGTGGCGGCGCTCGGGGCGGTGGCGGCGCCGGTGCTCCGCGGCGCGGTCGGGCTGTGGTCCGGCTTCGCCGTGCTGCGCGACGGACAGCAATACGTGGCGCCGCTGGCCGTCGTGGTCGCCGTGGGACTCGGCGTCGCCGCCGACCGGGCGATCGGCGCGCGGTACGCGATGGTCGCGGTGGGCGCCGTCGCGGCTCCGGTCCTGCTGCTGCCGACGCTGGCGTGGGGCGCGGCGGGCGACCTGCGCGCCGTCCGCTACCCGGACGACTGGGCGCGCGCCCGGAGGATCATCGCCGCCGACTCCGCGCCGGGGGACGTGCTCGTGCTGCCGTGGGCGCTCTACCGCGGCTACTCCTGGAACCACGGGCGGCGCGTCCTCGATCCGCTGCCCCGCTACCTGCACCGGCGGGTCGTGGTGAACGACGCGCTGATCGTCGGCCGGACGACCATCGCCGCCGAGGACCCGCGGGCGATCGCGCTCGCCCCGGCCGCCGCGCGCCCCGACGCGGCCACGCTGCGTGACCAAGGCGTCCGGTACGTCGTCGTCGACTCGGAGGCCGGCCGGTACCGCCCCACCGGGGCCGTCCCCGTGGTGACGGGTCCTGACCTGGCCGTTTACCGGATCGACGGGGCCGCGGCGGGCCACGAGGACCGCGTTCCGGCGGCGCCGGTGATCGTTGCCTGGATAGCGGCGAGTGTGGTGGTTTTCTGGTCATTCCTGGCCTCAGGCACTACTCTGGGGCTTCCGTTACTCGGGAGTATCCGTAGCCGCAGCCCCGACCGCCTCCCCCACCACAGTCGAAGGGCCCCCTGATGCGCATCGCCATCGCCGCACTCGTCGGCGTCCTCCTCGCCGCCGGAGCCTCGTTCGGCGTCGTGCAGCTCGCGAACTCCTCGCAGAAGGACCCGGTCATCAAGCCGATGTACAACTACGGCGCCCCCTGACCAGCGTGACCTGATGGGGAACCGGCGTCCCGGTCCCGCCCTGCTCGAGGTCGTCGTGCCGGCCCGCAACGAGGCCGGCCGGCTCCCCGCCGGGCTGGACCTGCTGAGCGACAGGCTCGCCGCGCTGCCGGCGCGCGCCGAGGTGATCGTGGTCGACAACGCCAGCACGGACGGGACGGCGGAGATCGTCCGATCCTGGCGCGGGCCCGTCCCCGTGCGGCTGCTGACCTGCGACCGGCCCGGCAAGGGCGCCGCGGTCCGCACCGGCCTGCTCGCCACCCGCGCCCCCTACATCGGGTTCATGGACGCCGACATGGCCACCGACCTCGCCGCGCTGGACGACGCGCTCGCCCTGCTGCGCGAGGGCCGCACCGTCGTGGTCGGGTCGCGGCGGCACGCGGCGTCCGTCGTCGAGGGGTACGCGCTGCCGGTCCGCCGGCTCGGCGCGATCACCTTCAACCGGATCGTCCGCGACCTGGTCGGCGGCATCCAGGACACCCAGTGCGGGTTCAAGTTCTTCGCCGGGCCGCTCGGCCGCGCCGCGGCGCGCGACCTGCGCACCACCGGGTTCTCGTTCGACGTCGAGCTGCTCGCGCACTGCGTGCGGCGCGGCGCGCCGGTCACCGCCATCCCGGTCGTCTGGCGCGACCGCCCCGGCTCGACGTTCTCGGTGCGCCGGCATTCGCTGCAGTGCCTCATCGACCTCGCCCGGATCCGCGCGCGCGTCGCGGGCCCGCTGATCCCCGCCCCGGCGGCGGCGCCCGAGGCCGTCCTCGGCCCGCTGCCCGCCCTGCCGGACCGGGGCCTGCCGTCGGCGTCGAGCGCCGGACAAGGATGAACGGACCCTTGCGGCTGGCGGTCGTCAACTGGCGCGATCCCTGGCACCCGGCCGCCGGCGGCGCCGAGCGGTACGCCTGGGAGATCGCCCGCCGGACGGCGGAGCGCGGCGCCCGCGTCCACTACGTGACGTCCCGGGCACCGGGGCAGCCGCGCCGCGACCGGGTCGACGGCGTCGACTTCGTCCGGCTCGGCGGCCGGTTCACCGTGTACCCGCTCGTCCTGCTGTGGCTGCTGCGGCGGCGGTTCAGGCGCGGCGGCCGCTTCGACGCCGTGATCGACTGCCAGAACGGCATCCCGTTCTTCACGCCGTGGGCGCTGCCGCGCCGCGTCCCGGTGTTCTGCGTGATCCACCACGTGCACGACGCCCAGTTCGGCGTCCACTTCCCGCCGTGGATGGCGTGGATCGGGCGGATGCTCGAAGGGCCCGTGAGCCGCTGGGCGTACCGGAGGCACGCGTACGTGGTCGTGTCGCCCTCCACGCTGCGCGCGGTGCGGGAGCGCCTGGCCTGGACGGGCCCGGTGTACGTGGTGCCGAACGGCTGCGACGCGCCGCCGGACGTCCACGGCGCCGTGGCCACCGGGCATCCGCAGCTGGCGTGCGTGACGCGGCTCGTCCCGCACAAGCGGCTCGGCCTGCTCCTCGACCTGGCCCGCGGCCTCGCCGACCGGCACCCTGGGCTCCGCCTGCACATCATCGGGACGGGTCCGGAGGCGGACGCGCTCGCCGCCGGGATCGCCGAGCGCGGCCTGCAGTGCGTCGCGGTCGCCCACGGCTACGTGACCGAGCACGTCAAGGCCGCTCTCGTCGCCACCGCCGACCTGCACCTGAGCACCTCGCAGGGCGAGGGCTGGGGGCTCAGCGTCATCGAGGCCGCCGCGCTCGGCGTCCCGTCCGTCGCCTTCGACGTGGACGGGCTGCGCGACGCCGTCCGCGACCGCGTCACCGGCTGGCTCATCGGACCGGACGACGTGCCCGCCGAGGTGGTGGAACGGGCGCTCAAGGAGCTCGCCGAGCCGGGCCGCCGCGACGAGGTCGCCGCGCGCTGCCGGGCCTGGGCGGCCGAGTTCGACTGGGCGCGGACCGCCGACCGGATGCGCGAGCTGGTCGAGGCGGCCGTGCGGGCCGGAACGTCGTCCACCGCCGATGACCGGGCACAGGTCGTGCACCGGTACGGTGACGTGCACCTGCGCGTGGTGGAGGGCCCGGTGCGCGACGAGCTGCTCGCCGGATCCGGCGAGGTCCGCGAGGTCCGCGAGGCGACCGCCGTCGAGCGGCTGCTCGGCCGGCCGCGCTCCACCGGCGAGGCCGCCCGCGGCGACCTGGAGTAGGGCCGGCCGGGCGGGGCCGAGCGGCGAAGGGCGGAGGAGAAGGGGCGAGCATGGCAGTGGGAGAGGCGAGCCCGCCGCGCGCCGGCGCGCCGCGCCCGCCCGCCCCCGGCCCGCGCCCGCCGGACGGCCCGGACGCCGCCGCCCGGCTGCGCGAGCGGCTGCGCGTCGCGGCGTGCTGCCTGGCGCTGACCGCGCTGGCGTTCGGCACCCGGCCCGGCCTCATCCTCGCCGACACCAAGATCGACATGGCGGTGAACCCGCTCGGGTTCCTCGGCCGCGCGCTGCACCTGTGGGACGCCGAGCAGTTCGGCCAGCTGCAGAACCAGGCGGTCGGCTACCTGTTCCCGATGGGCCCGTTCCACGCGCTCGGGCACCTGGTCGGGATGCCGCCGTGGATCACCCAGCGGCTCTGGACGTCGCTGCTGCTCTGCCTGGCGTTCGCCGGGACGTGGAGGCTCGCGAACCGGCTCGGGATCGGCGGGCCCGGGAGCCGGCTGATCGCCGCGATGGCGTACGCGCTGGCGCCGAACGCCCTGGCGACCCTCGGCCAGATCTCCTCCGAGTACCTGCCGGCCGCGATGCTGCCGTGGATCGTGCTGCCGCTGGTCACCGCCGCGTCCGGCGAGGGCGGGCGGGTCCGCGCGGCGGCCCGGTCGGGGCTCGCGGTCGCCTGCTGCGGCGGCATCAACGCGACCGCCACCGTCGCGGTGCTGGTCGTCCCGCTGGTGTACGTGATCACGCGGCCGCGCGGGTCGCACCGGATCCGGCTGCTGGCGTGGTGGTCGGCGGCCACCGGCGCGGCGATGGCGTGGTGGCTCGTCCCGCTGATGCTCACCGGGACCTATGGCTTCTCCTGGCTGACCTACACCGAGAAGGCCGCGACGACGACCGCGCCGACCGGTCTGATCAACATCTTCCGGGGCGCCGAGCGCTGGGTGAACTACCTGATCGTCGACGGGCGGATCTGGTGGCCGGTGGGGCACAGCCTGTCGGTGGGCGCGCTGCCGGTCGTCTGCACCGGACTGATCGCCGCGCTCGGCCTCGCCGGGCTGCTCGGCCGGCTGCTGCCGGAGCGGACGTTCCTGCTCCTCACGCTGCTGGCCGGGGTCGCGGTCATCGCGACGGGCCACCTCAGCGACATCCCCGGCCCGTTCGCCGCGCAGGCCCGCGACCTGCTGGACGGCCCGCTCGCGCCGCTGCGCAACCTGCACAAGTTCGACGCGGTGGTCCGGATGCCGCTCGCGCTCGGGCTGGCGCACCTGCTCGTCGTGGCCGTCCGCAGGCCGGGGCGCGCGCAGGCGCGGGTCCTGGCCGGAGAGCCCCGGCCCGGCGCCGGCGCGCTGCGGGCCGTGCTGAGCGTGCCCGCCGTCGCGCTGGTCGCGCTGGCCGGGATCGGCGCGACCGCCGTGTCGAACGGGCTCACCGGCCCCGGCTCCTTCCCCCAGGTGCCGAAGTACTGGCGGGACGCGGCGTCGTGGATCAACGCGCGGGCCGGCCAGCAGGGCGTGCTGGCGCTGCCCGGCGCGCCGTTCGGCGAGTACCTGTGGGGCCGGCCGATGGACGACATCGTCCAGCCGCTGCTCACGGCCCGCTGGGGCGTCCGGCAGCTCGTCCCGGCCGGGTCGCCCGGGTACACGCGGGCGCTGGACGCGATCGACCTCCAGGTCCGCTCCGGCCAGGGCTCGCCGGGCCTCGCCGCGTTCCTCGGCCGGATGGGCGTGCGGTACCTGCTCGTCCGCAACGACCTGAGCCGCGAGACGCTGCGCGGCGCCTGGCCCGCCCGGCTGCACCAGGCGCTCGCCGACTCGCCCGGCATCCGCCGGGCCGCCTCCTTCGGCGCGCCCGTCGGCGGCGACCTCGTGGACGACGCCGTCTCCGCCACCGACCAGAGGTACCCGGCGTTGGAGGTCTACGAGGTCTCCGGCGCCGACGACGTCGCGAACCTGTCGGACGCGTCCGGCGCCCTCCGCGTGTACGGCGGGCCGGAGTCGCTGCTCGCGATGGCCGACGACCGGGCGCTGCCGGCCGGGCCCGTCCTGCTCGACGACGACGCCCCCGACCTCGGCGGCGAACCCGTCGTGACCGACTCGCCCCGCCTGCTGAAACGCAACTACGGCGAGCTCCACCAGACCTCGCCGACGCTGACGCGGGCGCACCGGGGGCAGGCCACCGACGTCCTCGACAAGGGCTGGAACCGGTACACCACGCACGTCACCTACGGCGGCGGCGTCCGCGACGTCACGGCGTCGTCGTCGGCGGCGAGCGACGACGCCATCCCGCAGTCCCGCAAGCCGGGCGCGGAGCCGTACGCGGCGCTGGACGGCGACCCGTTCACCGCGTGGCAGACCGGCGGGTGGAAGGGGCCGGTCGGGCAGTGGCTGCGGGTCGACTTCGACAAGCCGCGCGACGTCCGCGACCTGACCGCCGTGTTCGACCAGGACTCCACGCTCGGCCCGGCCGTCGCGCGGGTCGCGGTGCAGACCGAGACCGGCACCGTGGAGCAGGACGTCCAGCGGACCTCGTCCCCCCAGCCGCTGCGCGCCCCGGAAGGGGCCAGCCGCTGGCTGAAGCTGCGCATCACCGGCCTCGCGACCAGGCCGGCGGTGCCCGCGTTCGCGCGCGCCGGGGTGTCCGAGCTGAGCATCGGCGGTGTCCACCCGACCCGCACGTACACGCTGCCCGCGCCGTCAGGGGTAAAGGGCCGGGCCACCTACGTGATGGGCCGGGCGCCCGGCGGCACGTCCGCGTGCATGCAGGGCAGCGCCCGCTGGGTGTGCTCGTCCGCCCTCGCGAACGACGACGAGGAGGGCGACGGCCTCGACCGCGCCTACACCTCCGCCGTGTCCGGGAAGGCGCCGCTCACCGGCACCGCCGTCCTCACCGACGAGCGGCTGATCGCCCAGTACACCGCCGTGGCGGGGCAGCCGCTCGTCACCGCCACGTCCGTCCAGTCCGACCATCCCGCCGACCAGGCGCGGTCGGCGTTCGACGGGGACCCGTCCACCACCTGGATCGCCGCGGACAAGGACAAGGCGGCCGCGATCTCCGTGCGGTGGAAGGGCCGCAAGCGGCTGTCGAAGCTCACGCTGAGCCGGCCGCCCGGCGCGTCCGGCCCGGTCCGGGTGCGGGTCGAGGGGCAGAACGGCGAGTACCGCGAGGGACTGTCCGACGGGCTGGGCCGGCTGTCGTTCGCCCCGATGACCACCGACCGGCTGACCGTCACCTTCCTCAAGGACGACCAGACCGGGCCGGTGCAGCTGACCGACCTCATCGTCCCCGGCGTCCGGCCGCTGCCGGACGTGGCGGACTACCCGCTGACGCTGGCCTGCGGGTACGGGCCGAAGGTCCGGGTGGACGGGACGACCGTGCAGACCAAGGCCACCGGCACCTTCGGCGACCTGCTCGCGGGGCGGCCGCTGCGGTTCGCCGCCTGCCGCCAGGCGCCGCTGAAGGCGGGCCTCAACCACCTGACCTCGGTGCCGCTCGACGCGTACCGCATCGACACGGTCACCGTCGGACCGCAGGCGATCGCGAGCGGCACGGGCACGGGCGGCACCGGCACGGGCGGCACCGGCACGGGCGGCACCGGCACGAGCGGCACGGACGCGGGCGCGCCGCAGCCGGTCAAGGTGCTGAGCTGGGCGTCCGGCTCCCGCAAGCTGGAGATCGACGCCGCGAAGGGCTCGTTCCTCACCGTGAACGAGAACTTCAACACCGGCTGGCGCGCCACCGTGGGCGGCACCGCGCTGCGCGCCGTCCGGCTCGACGGCTGGAAGCAGGGCTGGCTCGTCCCCGCCGGGACGAAGGGCACGGTCCAGCTCACCTACACGCCGGACCGGTCGCAGCGGATCGCCGTGGTCGCGGGCCTCAACCTGTTGCTCGTGCTGCTGCTGGTCGCCGTCTGGCCGGCGCGGGAGCGGCGCGAAGCGGGACCGCCGGGCGGCCGCGCCCTGGTCGCCGGGACCAGCTGGCCCGCCTGGGCCGCGGTCGGCCTCGCCGCCGCGCTCGGCGGCTGGATCGCCGGCATCCCCGGCCTCGCCGTCACCGCCGTCGTGGCGGTCGTCTGCGGCTGGGCGAGGACCGGGCGGGCCTGGCCGCTGCGCGCGCTCTCGTCCTCCTGGGCGGTCGTGCTCGCGATGGTCGCCGGGGCCGGTTGCCTCGCCGCCGGGAACCGGTTCGGGCTGCTCGACAACCCCTCCAAGCCGGACGGCCTGCTCGGCGACACCGTGCCGCAGCTGCTCGGGCTGGTGATCGTCGGACGGGTCGCGGTGGAGCTGTGGCGGCCCCGGCCGCGCGGCGGGCCGGACGGCGCGTCCGGCGGCCGGATCGAGCTCAGCTGGGCCGCCCCCGGGCAGGAGCCCGCCGGGACCGCGCCCGCGGCGCCACCGGGTCCGGAACCGTCCGGCCGGGATCGTCGCCGCCGCCGCGGCCGGCGCGCGGGCGGCGCCGGCGCAGCAGCGCCATCACCGGCTTCTCCACCAGGTAATAGCTCGCCGTCGCCGCTGCGATGGACGCCGCCGCCAGCAGGGGCAGATCCGTCAGGACGTGCCCCCGGTACATCCGGTCCGCCGCGTCGTACCAGGCCAGAAGAATGATCATCTGCCAGAGGAAGACGCCGTAGGAGATCCGGCCGAGGAAGCGCATCACCCGGTTGCCGAGCACCCCCTCGATCACCGGATGCCCGGCCGGCGCGAACGCGATCGGCGCGACCAGGGCGACCGCGACGAGCCCGAACACCACCAGGTGCAGGACGGACGTCCACAGCGCGTCCGGTGTCTGCAGGGTGTACGGGCCGGTCGCGGGCGTCGCGGCCACCACGTACAGCATCGCCGCCGCCGCCCAGCAGGCGCCCCACGAGTCGGCGACGGCCCGGCACATCGCCGCGACCGGGCGCCGCTGGTCGAGCCGCGCCCACACCGTCACCACGGCCATCGCCATGCCGATCGCGAACCACACGAAGAAGTGCGGCAGCCACAGGCCCATCTGCGTGTGCCGGTCCGGCACGAACATGAAGACCACGTACACGAAGGAGAGCGCCCCGTACACGCCGATCGCGCGCAGCAGCCGCTTCGCCCGCACGCCCGGGTCGCGCGTCGGGACGCGCCTGGCGTACCAGGTCAGCAGCGGCGCGGTCAGCGGCAGCAGCGCGTACCAGGCGGCCTCGACCACCAGGCTCCACGTCTGCCCGATGCGGGCCGGGCCGAGGCCGCCGCCCCACCACGGGTCCGGCAGGTACGTCTGCGTCAGCGTCAGCAGCGAGCCCCAGGTCAGCGGGTCGCCGAGGTGCCCGCGCGCGGACGTGGCCATGAAGACGACGATCAGCGTCCAGTACGCGGGCATGATCCGCAGGGCGCGCTTGAGCAGGTACTCGCCGGTGCGCGGCGCGGCCCGGCCGTCCAGCGCCGCCGCCGCCCACGGGCGGTAGAGCAGCAGGCCGGAGAGCGTGAAGAAGATCGGCACGCCGACCTGGCCGCCGTTGAACAGCCAGCCGGAGCCGCCCTCCCGGGTCATCGCCCCGGACGCGCTCGCCACGTGGAACGCGAGGACGGCCAGCGCGGCGAGCGCCCGGACGCCGTCCAGCGCGTCCTGGTGCCCGGAGATCGGCGGCGGGGCCGGCCCGGCCTGCGGCGGCGCGGGCCTCACGGGCCGGTCTTCCGCAGCACGAGCAGCAGGTTCCAGGTCGCGACCTCCCGCAGGGCCGGGACGCGGACGATCACCGACGCCCAGCGCGGCAGGTAGCGGGGCACCGCGGCCACGACCTCGACGTCGCGGTTGCCCCGCGCCCAGGCGAGCGCCGCCGACACCGACACCGGGTGCAGGCTCGTGCCGTACCGGTTCCTCGGCGGCCGTCCCGTGCGGCGCTCGTAGCGGCGGGCGGCCCGGTCGCCGCCGAGGTAGTGCCAGGGCGACGTCTCGTGGCCGCCCCACGGGGACAGCCAGTTGGTGAAGGACAGGAACACCAGCCCGCCGGGACGTGTCACGCGGACCATCTCCCCGGCCATCCGCCACGGGTCGGGCACGTGCTCCAGGACGTTGGACGAGAAGCACACGTCGGCCGAGCCCGTCCGGTACGGGAGGGCCAGCGCGCTGGCGACGAGCGTGTTCGGCGCAGGAGGCCCGAGCGCGGTCAGCTCCTTGATGTCGTGGTCGATGCCGGTGCATCGTGCACCGGCCTTTTCGAGCGCGCGCGCGAATTGGCCGAGTCCGGTCCCGACGTCGATGACGGTGGCGCCGTCCAGGCGGGTGTACGTGCCGAGCTGCGCGACGGTGTCCTGCGCCATCAGCCCGTAGAAGTACTCCGGATCGGTGCCCTCGCGGCGGAACGCGCTGAAGAGCCGGAGGCACCGGCCGAGCGTGGCGCGGTGGCCCGGCGCGGCGCGACCGTCCTGCTCGGGCGCCGAGGCAGCTGCCGGCCAGTCCATGGGCAACCTCACGGATCACGGGGAGTACAGGCGGAGCTTACCGGCCGGTACGCGGTCGCCGGGAGCGGTCGCCGGCCCGCCCCCGGGGATGCGCCGACCGCGCCCCCGGGCCATGGCCAATATGGGAGGATTCTTCGGATTTGCACGTTGAGTGGCCGTGCTATTGGACGGGCGGTTTGGCAAGTCCTGTAGCCTGACCGCGCACGCCGGAATCCGGCCTCACGGCCCGGGGAACGGACCGCAGTCCCGGAGGTGTTCATGCGGCGACCGGTGGTCGGCCTGATCCTGATCGGCCTGGGCGCCTTCTTTCTCGCGCTCGCGCCCATGGTCCGGTTCTACGTGGCCGACCAGGTGGTGCAGGCGCCCCTGAACCGCTACCAGGTCACCCGGCTGGAGTCGCCGAACAGCACCTACTTCGACCAGTCCGACCTGAAGCTGAAGAACGGCGTCACGCTGCGCGCCAACAACACCATCCGCGGCGACGTGCGGGCCAACGGCGGCAACAACAAGATCGCCGTCTGGGACTCCACCACCGACATCTACGACCAGGCCAAGCCCGACACCCCGGTGCAGATCCAGAAGTTCCGGATCGCGTTCGACCGGCGGACGGGCGTCCTCGTCAACTGCTGCGGCGCCAACGTCGAGGGCGACAGCACCGTCCGCATGTCGGGGTACGGGCTGCTGTTCCCGATCGGGAACGTGCAGAAGCGCGACTACCCGTTCTTCGACATGACCACCAAGCAGCAGGCGCCGATGCAGTACGGCGGGGTCGAGCGGGTGCACGGCCTCGCGACCTACCGGTTCACCCAGCACATCCCGCTGACCAAGACGGCCGCGCTCGACACCAAGATGCCGGCGAGCATGCTGGGGCTGCCGGCCGACAAGGGCAACCAGAAGGCCGACCGCTACACCGAGGCCTACAACACGATGTGGGTCGACCCGCGCACCGGCATCCCGGTCAAGCAGCGGGAGAACATCCGCAGCTGGGTGCAGACGCCGGACGGCAAGGGCAAGATGATCGTCGCCCAGGCCGACCTGATCACGCTCGACAAGGACCAGCGGGGCCTCGTCTCGATGGCGGACAAGACCGCGCTGCAGATCGACCTGGTGCGCAGCTACATCCCGGCGGGCGCGGTGTTCGTCGGCCTGGTGCTGCTGCTGGCCGGCGGCCTCCTCGGGCTGATGCGCGACCGGACGCCGCCGAAGATCGAGGCGCCCCGGCGCCCCGACGGCAAGTTCGGCGACGCGGGCCCGCCCAAGCCCCCCGGCGCCCCGGGCGCACCCGGCGCCGCAGCGGCTCCCGCTGCGTCCGCCGCGGCCGCGCCGGCATCGGCGGCCGCTCCGCCCGGTTCGTTCGCGGCCCGCGCCGCCGCCCCGGACGCACCGGGCGCCCAGGGCGACAAGGGCGTCCAGGGCGACAAGGGCGCCGGCAGGCCGCAGGCGCGGCGGGTGCCGTCCGACGGCCGCCAGCGTCGGCTGCCGTCGCGGCGCCGCTGAGCCCGCTCCCCGTCCGCCAGGCCCCGCAGGCCCCTCCGGGCCGCGGGGCCTTCGTGTGTCCCCGCTCACGCTGATACGTGTTCTAGAGCCGACCGGACGCCCTGGCCGGGCTGTTCTGCGTGCCTCAGTGATTTCCTCAACTAGAACCTGTTGCAGTTTTGCGGGGAGCCGCCTAGGGTCGAGGCTGTGCGGACACGAGTCACCGAACAATTCGGCATCGAGTACCCGATCTTTGCGTTCAGTCACTGCCGCGACGTCGTCGCGGCGGTGAGCCGCGCCGGCGGCATGGGCGTCCTCGGCGCCCTGTACTTCACCCCCGAGGAGCTCGAGCTCGAGCTCAAGTGGATCGACGAGCACGTCGGCGGCAAGCCGTACGGCGTGGACGTGGTGATGCCCGCCAAGTACGAGGGCGCCGACCTCGGCGACGCCGAGGAACTGGTCGGCAAGCTCCAGGGCATGATCCCGGCCGAGCACCGCAAGTTCCTGGAGGACCTGCTCCAGGAGCACGGCGTCGAGCCGTCCACCGAGAGCGCGAGCAAGGTGCTGCTCGGCTGGACCGACCAGACGGCCCGCCCGCAGGTCGAGATCGCGCTCAAGCACCCGATCGCCCTGCTGGCGAGCGCCCTCGGCCCGCCCCCGGCCGACGTCGCCGAGCTGGCCCACCAGCACGGCGTCAAGGTCGGCGGCCTGGCCTCCAACGCGCGGCACGCCCGCAAGCAGGTCGAGGCCGGCGTGGACATCATCATCGCGCAGGGCACCGAGGCCGGCGGCCACACCGGCGACGTGTCCACGATGGTGCTGATCCCCGAGGTCGTGGACGCGGTCGGCGAGGACACGATCGTCCTCGCGGCGGGCGGCATCGGCCGTGGCCGGCAGATGGCCGCCGGCCTCGCGCTCGGCGCCGACGGCGTCTGGACGGGCTCCATCTGGCTGACCGTGGACGAGGCCGACACCCCCGAGCGGGCGCTGCCGAAGCTGCTCGCGGCCACCTCCCGCGACACCGTCCGGTCCCGCGCCTGGACCGGCAAGCCCGCCCGGTTCCTCAAGACCGCGTGGACCGAGGCGTGGGAGAGCGAGAAGTCCCCGGGCTACCTGCCGATGCCCATGCAGTTCATGCTGATCGCCGACGCGCTGCCGCGCATCGCCCGGTCCGGCGACGGCGAGCTGGTCACCTTCCCGGTCGGCCAGATCGTCGGCTCCATGAACCAGGTGAAGCCCGCCGCCCAGGTCGTCTACGACCTGATCGAGGAGTACGTCGAGTCGATCGAGCGGCTCAACGCGATCACCGAAGGCTGACCCCGCAAGGGCAGGGACGGGGGGCGGGGGGGCACCCCCCCGCCCCCCCCCCCGTCCCCGCCCGGAGTAGAGGGTGATAAAAGACAGGGCCCCCGCGCCGGCGTAGTTTAAGAAGGCCCCGGGCGCCCGCGGGCGGGCGCGCCCCCCCCCCCCCCCCGCCGCCGCGTTCCCGGCCGTCAGAAGCGGGTCATCCACGACAGGGCCCGCGCGACGACGTAGTAGACGACGCCCGCGATCGCCCAGTTGATGTAGAGCTGCTCCTTCGGGTCCGACCGCGTGAACGCGTCGTGGAACGGCGTCGCGAGCCAGCGGCCCGTGTTGAGCGTCGCGTGCACCAGGTCGTTGCCCGGATTCGCGCCGCCCCAGGTCAGCAGCATCCCGAGGGCGAGGATGAACGCCGCCGCCCAGCCCGCCGCCAGGATCATCGCGCTGACGGGGTTGTGCCGGCCGCGCCGCCACCGCCGCGGTCTCCGCACCACGACGGTCTTTCCGGCGCTCTCGTCGGAGGGCGCCGCCGCGGCCGTCCGCCGGGGCCATGCCCAGCGTCTCCGTGGCTCCGCCGGCGGTTCCTCGGTCGCCGTCCGTCCCCGTCCCAGGTACCGTCCCATCTGGAGGGCCATCGCTCGCTCATTCCTTCCATGACCGGCTCGCGTCCAGCCCTGCCACGGAAGGGGGCGCGCAAACGCCGCCCCTTTTACGGACGGCCGATACCCGCCCGCGATCACATTTCAGCCGGCGTCGAAACGACCCCGCCCTACGCTTCCGATCATGGAACCCGCGGTCACCGCCTTGCCGGAGCACGTCGCCATCGAGCCGAGCGTCCTGTACTTCGGAACCCCGGTCGTCCTCCTGACCAGTGCGAACGAGGACGGCTCGGACAACCTCGCGCCGATGTCGTCGGCGTGGGCGCTCGGCCGGACGGTCGTGCTCGGGCTCGGCGCCGAGGGGCAGACCGCTCGCAACCTCCAGGAGCGTCCCGAACTGGTGATCAACGTTCCGGGCCCGGAGCAGTGGCGGGCCGTGGAGCGGCTGGCGCCGCTCACGGGACGCGACCCGGTGCCCGCGGCGAAGGCGGGCGTCTTCCGGTTCGAGCGCGACAAGTTCGCCGCCGCCGGGCTGCGGCCCCAGCCGTCCGAGACCGTCGGGCCGTCACGGGTCGCCGAATGCCCGCTGCAACTGGAGGCCCGCGCCGAACGGGTGCGCCCCGGAGCGTCCGGGGGGTTCGTCATCGCCGAGGCCGAGGTGCTGCGGGTGCACGCCGACCCGCGCATCGTCGTGCCGGGCACCCACCACGTGGACCCGGCCGAGTGGAGCCCGCTCATCTACAACTTCCGGCACTACTTCGGCCTCGGCCCCGAGCTCGGCCACACCTTCCGCAGCGAGACCCCGCGGACCCCGTGACCCGCCTCTCGCGCGACCGGGGCGCTCCCTGACGGGCTCCGCGCCCCGGGCGACGGGCTCCGCGCCCCGGACCGCGGGCGCTACTTGCCGTGGTAGATGGGGGCGCGCTTCTCCTTGAAGGCCTTCGAGCCCTCCTTGGCGTCCTCGGTGGCGAAGACGGGCCAGCCGATCTCGTCGGAGACCTTGAGGGCCTCCTCCTCGGGGAGGTGCTCGGTCTCGCGGACGGCGCGCAGGATGGCCTGGACGGCCAGCGGCGCGCACGCGGCGATCCGGTCGGCCATCTCGCGGGCGGCGGCGAGGGCTTGCCCGTCCGGCACCACCTGGTTGATCAGGCCCATGGCGAGGGCCTCCCGCGGGGTCACCTCGCGGGCGGTGAGCAGGATGTCGAGGGCGGCGGCGTAGCCGATCTGGCGGGGGAGGCGGACGGCGGACCCGCCCATCGGGAACAGGCCGCGCTTGGCCTCGAAGAGGCCGAGGGTGGCGCCCTCGGCGACGACGCGCAGGTCAGTGCCGGCGAGCAGCTCGGTGCCGCCGGCGACGGCGTAGCCCTCGATGGCGCAGATGAGCGGCTTGGTCGGGCGGCCGTCGCGGAGCAGGCCCTTCCAGTGGTAGTCGGGGATCTGCGCGGCGCGCTCGGCGACGCGGGGGTCGGACGGCGGCTGCGACATGGCCTTGAGGTCGGCGCCGGCGCAGAAGGTGCCGTCGGCCCCGGTGAGGATGCCGACGCGGACCTCGGGGGTGTCGGACATGTAGGCCCAGGCGTCGGCGAGGCCGACCAGCATGGCCGTGCTGAGCGCGTTGCGCGCCTCCGGGCGGTTCATCGTGACGATGACGACGTGGCCGTCCCGCTCGACGGTGCAGTGCTCGGTGCTGATCGGCAGCAGCTCGGCCATGGAAGTCCTCCTGCGATGGGCAAAACAAGAACAGATTCTAGTTAAGGCGATGCGCTACCGGTAGGGGTTGCCCTGTAAAACGAGAACGTGATCTACTTTGGTCGCCGGGCGCCGCCGGCAGGCGGTGCTCACCGTGATCACGCAAGGGAGATCCGATGGGGTCGTTGGGCTTTTGGCGGTTGGCGCAAGCCGATCCCGAGTGGGTCGCCGCCGTCGATCCGGACGGTGCGCAGTACTCCGCGGGCGACCTGCTGGCCCGCTCGAACCGGCTCGTCCACGGGCTCCGCGAGCTCGGTCTCAAGGACGGCGACGGCATCTGCGGGCTCGTCCCGAACGGCGTCGAGGGGCTCGTCCTCTACCTGGCGGCGCTGCAGGCCGGCTGGTACTACACGCCGATCAACTGGCATCTGACCGGGCCGGAGATCGGCTACATCGTCGCCGACAGCGAGGCCAAGGCGTTCTTCGTGCACGAGCGGTACGCCGCCGAAGGCGTGCGCGCCGCCGACGAGGCGGGGCTCGACGCGCACCGCCGGTTCGGGTTCGGGAAGGTCGAGGGCTTCCGGCCCTACGCCGAGCTGGTGGACGGGCGGCCGGACACGCTGCCGGAGAACCGCAGCGCCGGCGCGACGATGCACTACACGTCGGGCACGACAGGACGGCCGAAGGGCGTCAAGCGCGCGCTGACCGGGCTCGACCCCGACGACAGCGCCGAGCTGATGACGTTCCTGCTCGGCCTGTTCGGGATGACGCCGGGACGGCCGGCGGGCGGCGAGCACCAGGCGCACCTGATCACGTCGCCGAACTACCACACCGCCGTCACCCAGTTCGGCGGGACGGCGCTGCAGATGGGCCACACCCTCGTCTACATGGACAAGTGGGAGGCCGAGGAGACGCTGAAGCTGATCCAGGAGCACCGGATCAGCAACACCCACATGGTCCCGACGCACTTCAAGCGGCTGCTGGCGCTGCCGGAGGAGGTGCGGGGCAAGTACGACGTGTCGTCGATGAAGTGGGCGATCCACGCGGCGGCGCCCTGCCCCGTCCCGATCAAGCAGCAGATGCTCGACTGGTGGGGCGACTGCATCTGGGAGTACTACGCGGCCACCGAGGGCGGCGGCACGATCGCCAGCCCGCAGGACTGGCGCGCCCACCCCGGCACGGTCGGCAACGCGTGGGCGATCAGCGAGCTGCTCATCGTCGACGACGACGGCAACGAGGTCCCGACCGGGCAGCACGGCACCATCTACATGAAGATGGCCGGCGTCCAGTTCGAGTACAAGGGCGACAAGGAGAAGACGGAGAAGAACCGGCTCCGCGACTTCTTCACGGTCGGCGACATCGGCTACCTGACCGAGGACGGGTTCCTGTTCCTGTCCGACCGGAAGGCCGACATGATCATCTCGGGCGGGGCGAACATCTACCCCGCCGAGATCGAGAACGAGATCACCCTGCACCCCAAGGTCGCGGACGTCGCCGTGTTCGGCATCCCCGACGACGAGTGGGGCGAGCAGATCAAGGCCGTGGTCGAGCCCGCCGAGGGCGCCGAGCCCGGGCCCGCGCTCGCCGAGGAGATCCTGGCGTCCCTGGAGGGCCGGCTGGCGAAGATGAAGTGGCCGAAGACCATCGACTTCATCGAGACCATGCCGCGCGAGCCCAACGGCAAGCTGCTCAAGCGCAAGCTGCGGGACCCGTACTGGAAGGACCGCGACAGTGCCATCTGAGACCACGCAGGCGTCCGAGACGGCGGTCAACCACGTCGTCGAGTTCCCCGGCGGCTACACCCGCTCGGTCGGACCGGTGATCGGGCGCTTCCTGAGCGAGCTGCGCGACGGCCGGATGGTCGGCGTCCGCACGGCCGGCGGGCGGGTGCTCGTCCCGCCGTCGGAGTACGACCCGGAGACCGGCGAGGACGTCACCGGCGAGTTCGTCGAGGTCGGCCCGTCCGGGACCGTGACGACCTGGTCGTGGGTGCCGAACCCGGCGAAGGGGCACCCGTTCGACCGGCCGTTCGCGTGGGCGCTGATCCGCCCGGACGGCGCCGACACGGCGCTGCTCCACGCCTTGGACCTCGGCGTCTTCGAGGCGGGTGCGAAGCCCCCGAAGACCCTCAAGACGGGGATGCGGGTGCGGCCGAGGTACCGCGCGGAGCGCACCGGGACGATCGGCGACATCGAGTGCTTCCAGCCCGAGGTCACCATGATCAACCCGCAGGCGAGCCTGGAGTTCCGGCTGAAGGGCGGCAAGGCGCTCGGCCGGTTCCTCGACGGCATCGCCGAGGGCCGCATCATCGGGCAGCGCTGCCCGGTGTGCGAGAAGGTCATCGTCCCGATGAAGGGGTTCTGCACGCGCGACGGCGTGCCCACGACCGAAGAGGTGGAGCTGCCCGACACCGGCACCGTCACCACCTTCGCGGTCAACAACATCCCCGACCCGCGCGCCCCCGAGGTGCCGTTCGTGTCCGGCTACGTCCTGCTGGACGGCGCGGGCCTGACGATGCTGACGCTCATCGCCGGCGTCCCGGCCGACCAGGTGCGGATGGGCATGCGGGTGAAGGCGGCGTGGCGGCCCCGCGAGGAGTGGGACCGGTCGATGGCCAACATCAAGTGGTTCGAGCCGATCGACGAGCCCGACGTCCCCTTCGAAGAGATCAAGGACTTCATGTAATGCGTGATGTCGCAGTCGTCGCGTTCGTGCAGAGCCACCACACCGCCGAGGACCAGGGGCTCGCGGAGACCGAGATCGTCCTGCCGGTGATCACCGAGATCAAGGAGCGGACGGGCCTGTCCCGCTTCGGGTTCACCTGCTCGGGCTCGTGCGACTACCTGCAGGGCGCGCCGTTCGCGTTCGTGTCCGCGCTCGACACGCTGGGCGCGTGGCCGCCGATCTCCGAGAGCCACGTCGAGATGGACGGCGCGTGGGCGCTGTACGAGGCGTGGGTGAAGCTCCAGATCGGCGCGATCGACACCGCGCTGGTGTACGGGTTCGGCAAGTCGTCCCAGGGCGACCTGCGCGCGATCATGAACCAGCAGCTCGACCCGTACACGCTGGCCCCGCTCGGCGTCGACCAGGTGTCGATGGCCGCCATGCAGGCCCGCGCGTACATGGACAAGGCGGGCGTGAAGGAGGACGACCTGCGCGCCGTCGCGGCGCGGTCCCGGGCGGCCGGCCGCGAGAACCCGTTCGCGCTGCACCTGCCGGACCCCGAAGGGTCCGCCGATGAGCAGGACTACGACGTGGCGCCGCTGCACCCCTATGACGTCGCGCCCATCACCGACGGCGCGGCGGCGATCGTCCTCGCCGCGGGGGACAAGGCGCGGGAGCTGTGCGAGCGGCCCGCGTGGATCACCGGGATCGACCACCGCACCGAGCCGCACGCGCTCGGCGTCCGCGACCTGACCCGGTCCGAGGCCGCCCGCATCGCGGGGGAGAGGGCCGGCGCGGCCGGGGTCGAGATCGCGGAGCTGCACGCGCAGTTCAGCCATGAGGAGCTGATCCTGCGCGAGGCGCTCGGCCTGGGCGACGGCGTGGCGGTCAACCCGTCCGGCGGGGCGCTGTCGGCGAACCCGGTGATGGCGGCGGGCCTCATCCGCATCGGCGAGGCCGCGTCCCGCATCCACGACGGGACGGCGTCCCGGACGCTCGGGCACGCCGCGTCCGGCCCCTGCCTGCAGCAGAACCTCGTCTGCGTGATGTCGGGAGAGAAGAACAATGGCTAACCCCTGTGCGGTCATCGGCGTCGGGCAGACCCAGTACAAGACCAAGCGGCTGGACGTGTCGATGGCGGGCCTGCTGCGCGAGGCGGCCCGCCGCGCCCTCGACGACGCCGGGCTGACCTGGAAGGACATCGACGCGATCGTGGTCGGCAAGGCGCCCGACCTGTTCGAGGGCGTCGTGATGCCGGAGCTGTTCCTGGCGGACGCGCTCGGCGCGACCGGCAAGCCGCTGATGCGGGTGCACACGGCCGGCTCGGTGGGCGGGTCCACGGCGATCGTCGCGGCGAACCTGATCCAGTCCGGCGTGCACGACCGGGTCCTCACGATCGCGTGGGAGAAGCAGTCGGAGTCGAACGCGACGTGGGCGCTGACGGTGAACGGGCCGTTCACGACGTCCCTCGTCGTCGGGGCGGGCGGGTACTTCGCCCCGCACATCCGCGCCTACATGGCCCGGTCCGGCGCGCCCGACCACATCGGCACGCTCGTCGCGGTGAAGGACCGGCAGAACGCGCTGCGGAACCCGTACGCGCACCTGAAGATCCCCGGCATCTCCCGCGAGATGGTCGAGTCGACGCCGATGCTGTGGGAGCCGATCCGCTACCTGGAGACCTGCCCGTCGTCCGACGGCGCCTGCGCGATGGTGCTGGCGTCGGAGGACGCGGCGAAGAAGGCGCCGGGCAAGCCCGCCTGGGTGCACGGCACGTCGATGCGGTCGGAGCCGATGCAGTTCGCGGGCCGCGACAGCGTCAGCCCGCAGGGCGGCAAGGACGCGGCGGCGGACGTGTACAAGCAGGCCGGCATCACCGACCCGCGCCGCGAGCTGGACTGCGCCGAGGTGTACGTGCCGTTCTCCTGGTACGAGCCGATGTGGCTGGAGAACCTCGGGTTCTGCGGCGACAACGAGGGCTGGAAGCTCACCGAGGCCGGCGCGACGGCGTTCGACGGGGACATCCCGTGGAACCCCTCCGGCGGCGTGCTGTCGTCCAACCCGATCGGCGCGTCCGGCATGATCCGGTTCGCGGAGGCGGCGCTGCAGGTCCGCGGGCAGGCCGGCGAGCACCAGGTGGACGGGGCGCGGCGCGCCCTCGGCCACGCCTACGGCGGCGGCGCCCAGTTCTTCGCGATGTGGATCGTCGGCGGCGGCAAGCCCTGATCCGTCCCGGCTCCCGTCCTTTCCCTGTCCCGTGTTCCCCTGGGGGCGACCCCAGGCCCCGTAGGCGCGAATACCCCCTCCGGAGGACGTCCGATGGAGTACAACCACGCTGATCTGTTCGAAGGAGTCGCGGACGCGATCGGCGACCGCGTCGCGGTGGTCTGCGGCGACCGGCGGCTCACCTACGCCGAGCTGGACGAGCACGCCAACCGGCTCGCGCACCACCTGGAGTCGGCGGGCGTGCGGCCCGGGCAGCACGTGGCGATGCAGCTGTACAACGGCGTCGAGTACGCGGCGGCGCTGCTGGCGGCGATGAAGATCCGGGCCGTGCCGATCAACGTGAACTACCGGTACGTCGAGACGGAGCTGCTCTACATCTACCAGGACTCCGACAGCGTCGCGCTGCTGTACGACGTGGAGTTCGAGGAGCGGGTCGCCGCGACGGTCCCGGAGGCGCCGGAGCTGCGGCACCTGATCGCCGTGGGCGGCGAGCCGTCGATCGACGGCGCCGTCCGCTACGACGAGGCGCTGGCGGCGCAGCCGGGGACGCGCGGGTTCCCGGCCCGCTCGGCCGACGACACCTACATCATCTACACGGGCGGGACGACCGGGATGCCGAAGGGCGTCATGTGGTCGACCGAGCAGATGCTGCTGGCGTTCTGGAACCCGACGTTCCCGCGGCCGACCAGGCCGGAGGACGTCGTCGACCTGGCCCGCAACGGCGGTCCGATGATCATGATGCCGATCGCGCCGCTGATGCACGGCGCCGCGCAGATGGCCACGTGGATCGCCTGGTTCATGGGCGCCACGCTGGTCTACGCGCGCAAGTTCGACGCGGCGGAGATCTGGCGGACGATCGAGCGGGAGAAGGTCAACTCGCTGACGATCACCGGGGACGCGATGGCGATCCCGATGGCGGAGGAGCTGGCGCGCGGCGGGTACGACACGTCGTCGCTGCTGGCGTTCGTGTCGACGGGCGCGATCCTGACCGGGACGGTCCGCGACCGGATCCAGGCGCTGCTGCCGAACACGATGATCCTGGACCGGTTCGGGTCGACGGAGTCGGGCTCGACGGCGGAGGCGACGGCGGGCTCCACGCCGGAGAAGGGCCTGAAGTTCGCGCCGGACGTGGAGAACGTGACGGTCCTGGACGACGCGCTCCAGCCGGTGAAGCCGGGGTCCGGGGTGATCGGGCAGGTCGCGCGCACGGGCTACATCGCGCACGGCTACTACAACGACCCGGAGAAGACGGCCCGGACGTTCCCGGTCGTCGACGGGAAGCGGTGGCTGCTCACCGGCGACATCGCGACGGTGGAGGAGGACGGGACGATCGCCGTCTACGGGCGGGGGTCGCAGGCCATCAACACCGGCGGCGAGAAGGTGTTCCCGGAGGAGGTCGAGGCCGTCCTCAAGGGGCATCCGGGCGTGTACGACGCGGTGGTGACGAGCGTTCCGGACGAGCGCTGGGGCAACCGGGTCGCGGCGGTGATCCAGCCGTCGGGCGAGCGGCCGTCGGCCGAGGACCTGGACGCGCACTGCCGCAAGGAGCTGTCGGGCTACAAGGTCCCGCGCGTGTACGCGTTCGTCCCGGAGATGAAGCGGTCGCCGGCCGGGAAGGCGGACTACCGGTGGGCGAAGCAGGTCGCCGGCGAGGCGGACGGCGGGTGACCATTGCGCCGGCAGGTGAGCGGGCGCCGGCAGGTGAGCGGGCGCCGGCAGGTGAGCGGGCGCCGGCAGGTGAGCGGGCGCCGGCAGGTGAGCGGGCGCCGGTGCTGAGCAGGGCCGGCGGGTGAGAGGGGCCGGATAGGGGGCGGCCCCGAACCTTCGTGGGATCCGGGGCCAGGAGCGGACCGCCTGTTTAGTGGTCCTAACAAAAGCCAGTTTAGTAGCGCTCCGTTCCTGCCCGGTTCCTCCGCGGTGTCTGGTTCGACACAGCCGGGGACCGTCCCCCGGCTGGTCCGTTCCGTCCCCGGCGCACTAGACTGATCCTCTCTATTTCAGAGAAAAGAACGAGAGGTGGGGCGTGGCGATCCCGGACCGCGAGCGGATGATGGCGGAACTGCAGGCGGGGATGCAGCGCTCGACGATGTTCACCGTGCTGCTGCATCACGCGACCGCGAGCAAGGCGGGGATGAACGTCACCGACGCGCAGTGCGTCAACGCGCTCACCCTGGACGGCCCGCAGACCCCCGGCCGGCTCGCCGAGCTGATGGGCATCACGACCGGCGGCGCCATCACCGCCGTGATCGACCGGCTGGAGAAGGCCGGCTACGTCAAGCGGACCCGCGACCCCGACGACCGCCGCCGCGTGATCGTCGAACTCGTCCCGGAGAACGTCGCCCGGTTCGGCGAGTACTTCGAGCCGATCGCCCGCGTCTTCCGCGAGCGCCTCGCGTCCTACTCCGACGAGCAGATCGCCGTCCTCCTCGACTGGATCAGCGCCAACAACGCCGCGATGCCCGGCGTGATCGAGCAGGTCCGCGACCTGCCCTGACCTCTGCGTCGGCTCCAGGGCTCACCGGGCCGTGAGGCGGCCGCGCAGCAGGTCCATCAGGGTGGCGTGGACGTCGGCGAAGGAGCGGTCGGGGTCGAGGGCGCGCCAGTCGAGCGCGACGGTGAGCACCATGCCGAACACGGCGGACGCGGCGGTGCCGGTGTCGAGGTCGGCGCGCAGGTCGCCCGCCTCGACCGCGGCGCGCAGCACGTCCGCGACCACGCCGATGGCGCGCTCCCGGATGAGCCGGGCGGTGTGCTGCCAGTCGCCGCCCGACCGCCACGTCTCGGCGATCAGCAGCCGCGCGAACGACTCGTGCTCCCCGATGAACGCCAGCTCGGCGCTCACCACCGCCTCCAGCGCGTCCAGCGGCGGGCGGCCGGACGCGGCGTCCCGCAGCGCGGCGGCGAGCCGCTCCACCCCGTACTCCAGCAGCGCCGCGAACAGCGCCGCCTTGCTGCCGAAGTTGTAGTAGACGGTGCCCTTGGCGACCCCGGCGCGGTCGGCGATCTGGTCGACGGTGGTGGCGGCGAGCCCGCTCTCCGCGATCAGCTCGATCGCCGCGGTGAACAGCTTCTCCCGGGTCGCGCTGCGCGCCACGTCCCTGCCTCCCACGGTCGGGCCTTCTAGAGCTCCAGCGCCGGGTGCAGGCGTTTCATCGTCCAGACCCGGTTGTGCCGGACGGCCAGGGCGGTGAGCGCGAGCCCGCCCGCCAGGAACGCCGCCAGCACCGCACAACCCTGCCATACCGAGGTCAGGTCGCCGCCACTGATCAGGTGCCGGACGGCGTCGACGACCCACGGCATCGGCAGCCACGGCCGGATCGCCTGGAAGAAGCCGGGGCTGGTCTCGATCGGGTAGGTGCCGGCGGCGGAGGTGAGCTGGAGCATCAGCAGCGCCAGCGCGATGATCCGGCCGATCGGCCCGAACCGGGCGTTCACCCACTGGATCACGGCGAGGAACGCGGCGGACGCCAGCACCAGGAAGCCGGCGAGCCCGGCCCAGTGCTCGGCGCGCAGCCCGAGCGCGAAGTGCAGGACGGCCAGCACGACGCAGGCCTGGGCGGCGCCGACCGCGGCGGCGGGCAGCCAGCCGGCGAGGGCGACGCGGCGGCCCGGCGCGGTGCCCGCGAGCGCGCGCGGGTTCAGCGGCCGCAGCAGCATGTAGATGATCATTCCGCCGACCCAGAGCGACAGCGGCACGAAGAACGGCGCGAATCCGGTGCCGTAGTTCGGCGCCTTGTTCTTCGTCGAGGACGCCAGCCGGACCGGGTTGCTCATCATGTCGTCGCGCGCGTTCCGCTCGCCGTCGCCGTAGGACGGGACCTGCGCGGCGCCCTCGTCCAGGCCGCGGGCGAGCCGCTGGTTGCCGTCGGCGATCTGCGCGAGCGCGGTCTCCAGCGTGACCGCGCCGCCGGAGAGCCGGCCGAGCCCGTCCTCCAGCTGCCCCGCACCGCCCGACAGCGTGCCGAGACCGTTCGTGAGCTGCGACGACCCGGACAGCAGCTGCCCGGCGCCCGCGTTCACCTGCTTTGTCCCGGCGTTGAGGCGGTCGACGTCGCGGCGCGCCTTCTCGACCTTCGCGGCGAGGGTCGGGGCGTCCTCGGCGAGTTTGCGGGCGGCCGTCCCGACGGTCCGGGCGTCGGCGGCGACCTTGCGCAGGTCGCCGGTGTGGTCGCGGACGTAGCCGTCCACCTGCCGCGCGACGGTGACGACCCGCGCGGCGGCCCGGGTCAGGTCCTGCCGGACGTTCGCCGGGACCTCCGGGTGCGTGGCGAGGTAGGTCTCCAGCTCGGCCTGCGCCCTCTCGGCCTGCTTCACGGCGGCGCCGGTCTGCTCGGGAAGCCGTCCGGCGCCGTCGGCGAGGACGTCCGCGCCCCGCGCGACCAGCAGCGCGGCCTGCCGGATCTCCGGCGCGCGGTCGCGCAGCAGCGGGACGAGGGTGTCGCCGGCCTTGTCGACGGTGGTGGTCAGCCGCTGCATGCCGGCCGCGACCTGCCCGGTTCCGGTGCGCAGGTCGTCCAGCCCGGACGTGAGCCGCCCGCTGCCGGAGCGGGCCTCGTCGATACCGCCCTTGAGCTTGCCCGCGCCGGACTTCGCGTCGCCCGCGCCCTTCGCGAGCTTCCCTGCGCCGTCGTGCGCCTGCCCGGAGCCGTCCGCCAGCTCGCCGGCGCCTTCGGCGGCCTTGCCGAGCCTGGTGTGGAGCTTGTCGAACGACAGGAAGATCTGGTCCAGGTAGCCGCGCACCGCGTTCCCGCCCGCGGCGGCGCTGATCTCCTTGAACGCGGCCTGCGCGAGCGTCCCGACGACGTAGTTGTTCGCGTCGTTCATCTGGAGCCGGAGCCCCGCCGCCGTCGGCGTCCCGTTCCCGGACGGCGAGGCGATGCGCGCGCTGAAGTCCGCCGGGATCGTCAGCGACATGTAGTACTTCCCGGACCGGACGCCCTTCGCGGCCTTCTCCGCCGAGACCGTCTTCCAGTCGAAGACCTGCCGCTTCTTCAGCTCGTCCGCGAGGTCGGCGCCCGCGTGCACGGTCTTGCCGCCGGCCTTGGCGGGCCGGTCCTCGACGACGAGGGCCACCGGCACGTGCCGGAGCCGGGCGTACGGGTCCCAGAACGACCACAGGTACAGGCCGGCGTACAGCAGCGGCAGCAGCACCAGCCCGGCCAGCGCGATGCGCGTCAGCCGGTTCCGTGCGAACCGGCGCAGTTCCAGACCGCCCGGCGTCAGTGCGGGAAGCCTCATGGGGGGATCTCCCTAGGTCTTATTTCACGATGGTTCAGGGCAGCCGGACGGTCTGGGCGACGCCCTCGGCCGGGGCCGGGTCGTGGCAGGCGGCGATGACGGTCACGCCGGAGTCGGCGATGGCGCGGAGACGGCGCCAGAGCGCGCGCTGCCGGTCGGGGGGAAGGCCCTCGTCGACGTCGTCGAGCAGCAGGAGGCGGGGTTCGCCGACGAGCGCGAGCGCGGCGCCCAGGAGTTGGGCCTCGTCGGGGTCGAGGTCTTCGGCGAGGGTGCGGGGATCGGCGTTAAGGCCCACGCGGTCGAGGGCGGCGCGCATCCGGGCGTCCCGCCCGCGGAAGCGGCCGAGGATCCCCTCGTGGAGCGCGAGCGCCTCCCGCACGTGCTCGCGGACGGTCAGCGCCGGATCGAGCCCGGTCACCCCGGGGACGATCCCGAGCGCCGCGATCCGCTGGACGGCCCGCAGGTCGTCCAGCGCGATCCCGCCGACGCTGCCGGTGCCGCCGGTCGGCTTCATCCGCCCGCCGAGGGCGAGCAGGAGCGCGGTGCGCCCGGACCCGGCGATGCCGCTCACCGCGGCGAGGCCGCCGGCGGGGACGTCGAGGTCGACGTCGTGGAACACCGGTCCGCGGGCGCCGCGCAGCGACAGCCCGCGGGTGCGGACGGCCGCCGCCGCGCGGCTCCCGGCGGCGCCGCGTCCGGCTCCGGGACGGCCCCCGCCAGTCCCGGAGCCGCGGGAGGGTCCAGAGACGGCCGCGGCGGTCCCCCCGGCCGCGGCGACCGCCCCTGGAGTCTCGGATGCCATCGGTACCTCCGCGAAGCGTTTTTGCACTGACCGGTCAGTACAAAGATAGCTCTGCCGGAAAACCGAACACATCCGACGAATCGGTGACATCAGACACGTGACCGCTCCGCCGCCCGCCACACAGGTCAACAGGGGTGACCTCGGTCACATCGGTCGCCGGCGCGCGGCACTATTAGACGCGCAGTCTGATCTGCCAGACTTCGGGCATGACCGACTCGTCGCGCGCCACCCGCCGGCTCGCCGCCCTCATGGCGGGGATGGGCGCCGCCCACCTGATCGCTCCGAGGCCGTTCGACGCGCTCGTCCCGAGGCGGCTGCCCGGCAGCCCCCGGACCTGGACCTACGCCAGCGGCGTCGCCGAACTCGCGTGCGCCGCGGCGGTCGCCTTCCCCCGCACCCGCCGCACCGGCGCCCTCGCCACCGCCGGGCTCATGGCCGCGGTCTTCCCGGCCAACATCAAGATGGCCTACGACTGGCGCGACAAGCCGCTGCCGCTCCGCGCCGCCGCCTACGGCCGCCTCCCCTTCCAGGCGCCCCTCATCGGCTGGGCCCTCCACGTCGCCCGCAAAGCCGGCTCGGCGCACCCCGCCGACCGACCCTGCTGACTGCCCCTGCCGGCTGCCCCCCTGCCGACTGCGCGCATCCTGCCGACCGAGCGCACCCGCTGACCGGAAGCGACCGCGGGTAGGCGGGGGCCGCGTGCCCCACCGCGTTGGCCCGACGCGGTCGGGGATGACATGATTTCCGCCGTCCCCGACACAACGGCCCGGGAGGGCGGACCGTGGAACCAGTGCGTCCCGAGGATCCCGCGGAGATCGGCGGGTACCCCGTGCTCGCGCGCATCGGCGCGGGCGGCATGGGCCAGGTCTACCTCGGCGCCACCGGCGGCGGACGGCACGTCGCGCTCAAGGTGATCCGGGACGACTTCGAGAACCCGCAGGCGCTCGCCCGGTTCCGCCGCGAGGTCGCGACCGTCGAGCGGGTCCGCAGCCGGTTCGCCGCCGCGATGGTGGGCGCCGGGCTGGACGCGCCGCCGTACTGGCTGGCGACCGAGTACGTCCCGGGCCCGACCCTCCGGCAGGCCGTCGCGCAGTACGGGCCGCTGCCGCCGGACACCTGCCTGCGGCTCCTCGCGGCGCTGGCGGAGGGCCTGCTCGAGATCCACCGCCAGGGCGTGCAGCACCGCGACCTCAAGCCCGGCAACGTGATCCTCGCGCCGGACGGCCCCCGGCTGATCGACTTCGGCATCGCGCGCGGCGAGGGGCAGACGCAGATCACCCAGACCGGAGCGTGGAACGGCACGCCCGGCTACGTCGCGCCCGAGGTGGTGCGCGAGCAGCTGCCGCTCCCGGCCTCCGACGTGTTCTCCCTCGCCGGGACGATCGCCTACGCCGCGACGGGACGGCCGCCGTTCGGCGGCGGGCGGATCGAGGCGATCATCCACCGGACGCTGAGCGGCGAGATCGACGTCGCCGGCGTCGACCCGCGCGTCGCGGACCTCGTCCGGGAGTGCGCGCGGAAGGAGCCGGGCGACCGCATCCCGCTGGAACGGCTCGCCGGGGTGGCGGCGGGCGCCGGCGCCCTCGCGCAGGACCCCGTGTACCGGCGGCTTGTCGGTGCTCCTCCGATGCTGCCCGTGACCGTCGCGCAGGCCGCCGCGGTCGGGCTCGTCCCGCCCGACCGCACGCGGACCCCGGGCCTGACCGGCGGACGCCGCCGCGCCGCCGTCATCGCGGCGGGCGCCGGGGTCGTCGCCGTCGTGCTGGCGGTCGCGCTCGCCGCCCGCCTCGGCTTCGACGGCAAGGACGACGGCGGGCACCGGGACGCGGGCGGGCCGTCCGCCGGCTCGGGCGAGAGCCCCGGCACGAGGACGAGCGGGACGGCCGCGGACGGTCCGCAGACCGGTGCCGGCGCGACGCGCTCCCCGGCCTCGGGCACGACCGGCGGGAACGGCGTCCCGCCCGACAAGATCCTCGTGAAGCAGCCCACCAACGACTTCGGTCAGCTGGCCTGGACGAAGGCGAACTTCAACTGCCTGCCCGCCGTCCGCCCGGAGGACGACGCCCTCGCGAGCGACCTGCAGACCTCCGCACCGCGCACGCCCTACGGAGGCAAGACCGTCGAGCTGGGCGCCCGCTTCAAGTACAAGTCGCCGTCGCGCTACTACCTGGCGGTCCAGGTCCGCCCGCCGACGGGGATGGGCGGGAACGCGGTCACCGGCATCGTCAACAGCAAGCCGCGTCTCTATCCGGGCGAGAGCGGGTGGCTCTACGTGCACTACCCCGCGGACTTCAAGTGGAGCGGCGCCGGAAGCGAGGCGTTCGACCTCACCAAGGGCGACTGGACGGTCATCTGGATGCACGTCCGCTCCAACGGCGACGCCTACTACCTGGGCTGCGACGGCTTCACGGTGAAGTGAACCCGCCCGGCCGGCCGTGAAGCGGGCGGGCCGGTCCGCCCCGGACGGAGCGGACCGGCCGAGGAGCCCCGGCTACTTCGCTCTGTACTTCGCGGACGTCTTGGCCAGCGAAGGGTAGTTCTGGTACTTCGAGTACGACTCGAAGATCGCGGTGTTCGTGCCCGCCGGGGACGGCAGGCCCGCCCGGAAGTCGGCGATCCCGTTGAGGATGCCGTTCCATCCGCAGCCCGACGACTTCGGCACGGCGAACGCGTTGTCGACCGGGGTGGAGGCGAGGACCCCGTTGTCGAGCACGTGCGGCCCCGTGCCGGTGATCGGCTTGTTCGGCGGCGGCGGGTCCGTCGTGGCGTAGGTGAGGTTCAGCACGATCGGGTCCGCGTCGCTTCCGATGAAGCAGGTGTCGCCGAGCAGCGGGTTGATCGTCTTGATCTTGAGCTTGAGGCGGAGCGCGACCTCGCCCTCCGGGGACAGCTCCGGGTCGGCGGCCAGCTGCGGCTGCGCGCTGATCTGCAGCAGCGGGATGAAGTCGGACCCGTCGATGCCGAGGACGCCGCCCTTCACGCGCTGCGGTTCGGCCCGCATCGGGCCGAACACGGCCCACTGCTCCAGGGTGACCGGGTCGTAGCCGTTCGCCCAGGTCATCTTGATCGGCTGGGTGATCGTCTGGTCGATCGACCCGATCTTCAGCTCCCCGCCGCCGATCACCGTGACGGTGCACAGCGCGAAGGCCGGGTCGTATCCCGCCGGCAGCTGGTCGGGGGTCGGGCAGTCGTTGAAGTCCAGGCCGGGCGGGACGTCGTCGGCGCTCGCCGGCCGGGTCAGGCCGGTGAGCGCCAGGGCGGCGAGCCCGGCGCCGAGCGCCGCGGCGGTGAACCGCCTGAAGGGTGCTCTCATCGTCTCAACTCCATGGAGGGGGGTGGAAGGCCCGCGCCCCCGCGGCGGGGAGGGGCGGGCGCGGGCCGGGCGCGGCGCCGCGGTCGGGCGCCGCGCTAGGGCGCTGCGCTAGGGCAGGTCGGTGTAGGTCTTGTAGGCCACGTACTGGTTGAAGATCGCCGTGTTGTGCCCGGCGGCCGAGGGCAGCCCGGCGTACAGGTTGACGGCCCAGTTCTCGACGCCGAGATCCAGTCCGCAGCCGTCGGCCTTCGGCACGGCGAAGGCGTTGTCGACCACGGTGGTCTTGAGGACGGTCGGGTTGGTGCCGACGACCTCCGGCGGCGTACCGGAGATCGGGGTGTTCGGCGGCGGGGGGCTCGTCGTGCCGGGCGTGAGGTGCAGCGCGATCGGCTTCGTGTTGGACCCGATGTAGCACTTGCCGCCGAGCAGCGGGTTCTGCACGTTGACCTTGAGGTTCAGGTTCAGCGTGCCGCCGTCGGTGTTGAGGCCGCCCGCGTACTGCGGCTGGGCGTAGACCGCCGTGACGAACGGGTCGCCGAACAGCCCCGGCTGCACCTGGAACCGGCTCGCCTTGAACGAGCCGAAGATCGTGTACTCCTCCAGCGTCACGGGGTCGAAGCCGGTGGTGTAGGTGAGCGTGATCGGCGAGGAGATCGTCTCCTTGATGGACCCGAGCTGCATCGTCCCGCCGGTGGTCACGGCGACGTTGCACTGCGCGTAGGCCGGGTCGGCGCCGGAGGGCAGGGCCGGGCAGGCGGAGAAGTCGAAGGACGGCAGGGTGTCGGCGGACGCGGCGGGGGCGGTGGCGAGCCCGCCGAGCAGGCCGCCGGTGACGGTGAGGGCGGCGGCGCCGGCCTGGAGGCGGCGGCGGAGGGAGAGGCGCATGGGTGCTCCGGGCGAAGGGGCGGGACGGGCCGTGGGGGCACGGCCCGTCCCGCGGGGTGGGGTGGGGTCAGGGGGACGGGGTCACGGGCCGAGCGTCAGGTCGGCGCCGCCCGGGTCGGTGACGATCTGGAAGTTTCCGTTGGCCGAGGCCGAGGCCGGGCACCTGCTGTCGCCGGAGATGAACTGCAGCGCCTGGCCCGCCAGCTTGCCCTGCCCGTGCGAGTTGGACGGGACGGGCTTGTTGGCGTTGGTCGGGTTGTAGACGTTGATGGTCAGCGGCGTGGAGGTGGTCAGGCCGTAGTGGCACTCCATGCTGGAGATGCCCCAGGCGGGCAGGGTGAGGACGGCCTTGACGTCCACCGAGGGGTTCGGCGCGTTGATGGTGATCGTGCCGTCGCGGTTGCTCGCGTGCGTGGAGTCGTAGTCGACGTGGCCGCCGGTGTAGGGCAGGTTGAGCGCGGTGACCGTGGTGGTGCCGCCGCGGTTGTTGGTGCAGCCGGTCAGCGACACGCTGTTGAGCTGCCCGCCGGTGCCGTCGGACTTGGTGTAGGCGCCGAGGGACGCGCTGGTGCAGGTGTTGATGATCGATCCGAGGCTGCTGAGCCCGGACAGCGTCACGTTGCCGAGGTTGGTGGCGAGCACGTTGCCGGTGTAGGGGGAGCCGCCGGAGGTGATGGTGCCGGACGCGAGCGCGGAGCCGGTCATGCCGATGAGCAGCGCGGTCGAGCCGACGAGCGGAATGGCGATTTTGCCGAGCTTTCTCATGCTGTCTCTTTCAGGGTGGGAGACGCGGTCGACACGGGCGTCCGCACGGCCTGGGCCCTAGGCCGCGTCGGTGGACGCCGCGGCAACCGGACAGAATCATGAATGACGGCGTTCATCAAGAGGGGGGCCATTCCGGCGGGACCCTCGACCGGGTTTCAGCTTTCGGGTTATGGCGCCGGTCGATGTCCGAATATGACCGACGCTGCGCTGTGATAGCGGTCACGCTGCGTGGAGGCCGGCGGCGAACGCGCAGGGTGCGCGGCGGCGGGGGACGCCGCCCCGATCTGACTGGTCGGTCATTCCGGTTCCCGGTCAAGCTGGCCGTATCCGGCCACCGGTTCGGGCGGCGGTCCGGGACGCCGCCGGAATCGCGGGCTTCAACTGGTCCAATGCGCTCCGGCGCCGGCGCGGGGGGCCGTGTCCGCGGGCCGGGGCGGGCGCATCGGGCGCTAATGAAAAACGGCCACGTTTCTCGAATTTGCGCGCCCGCCGCCAACTCCGGCGGCCCGCCCTAATACGCCGCGGACGCCCCTCTACTCGCCGCGCGCCCCCTGCGGCCCCGGCGCGGCGGATTCCGGTTCGCGGGACGCGGCGCCCGGCCCCCAGCGCTCCGGGTCCGGCACGGCGAACGTGTGAAGCAGGCCGTCGCGCAGTTCCGGCAGCGTGGCGGTCTCGCCGCGCGCGATCCGCGAGTACGCGACCTGGTAGATGCCGCCGACGATCGTCTCCGCCATCAGCTCGGGGCTCGGGTAGTGCGGGAAGAGCTCGTGCATGTTGTCGGTCACGACCTGCGCGAACGCGGCCAGCGCCCGGTCCCGGCGCTCGACCGCGAGCGGGCCCGCCGACATCGACTCCACGATGCACATCCGCGCCGCGCGCGGGTTTTCGGACAGATAGGCCAGCAGCGCGCCCAGGCTCGCGCGCACGCGCCCGGTGGCGTCCGGCTCGCCCTGATACGCCTCGACGACGCGGTCCATCATCTGCTCGACGATGACGTCACTGGCCCGCAGAAAGGCATCGTCCTTGTTCTTGAAATGGACGTAGAACGTCGCACGGGAAACGCCCGCATTGGCGATGATGGAATCCACGGTCAGGCCGCGGTAGCCGGCGGTGCCGGCGATTTCCACGACGGCCGCGAGAATGCGGGCGACCTGGTGCCCGGCGACGTAGTCCCGGGACAGCCGGTGCCGGCCGGAGGGAAGCCGCCCCGGCGCGCGCCCGCGGCCGCCGGCGCCGTCCCTCTCCATGCCCACCCCCGCTCACGTCACCGCTCGGGCGGATCGTCTCATGGCGCGGCCCGCCCGCCCAGGGGCGGCCGGGGCGCCGTCGGGCCGCGGCGCGCCGCCCGTCCCGGCCGGGCATGAGGGCGGCGCGCCACGGGTCAGCGGACGGCGATCATGGCGGAGCCGTGGCCGAACAGGCCCTGGTTCACCGCGATGCCCGCGCGCGCGCCCTCGACCTGGCGGCCCTCCGCCTGCCCGCGCAGCTGCCAGGTCAGCTCGCAGACCTGCGCGATCGCCTGCGCCGGGATCGCCTCGCCGAAGCTCGCGAGGCCGCCGCTCGGGTTCACCGGGATCCGGCCGCCCAGCGCCGTCGCGCCGGACCGCAGCAGCTCCTCGGCGCCGCCGACCTCGCACAGCCCGATGTCCTCGTACCAGTCCAGCTCCAGGGCCGTGGACAGGTCGTACACCTCGGCCAGGGACAGCTCGTCCGGGCCGATGCCGGCCTCCTCGTAGGCGGCGTGCGCGATCGCGGCGCGGAAGGGGCGCTCCGGCTCGGGCACCGCGAGCGCGGAGTCGGTGGCGAAGTCGGGCAGGTCGACGACCGTCTTGGGGAACGTCGGCGTCACCGTCGACAGGCCGGACAGCCGCACCGGGTCGGCGATGCCGCTCCGCCGCGCGAAGTCCATCGACGTCAGCACCAGCGCGGCGCCGCCGTCGCTGGTCGCGCAGATGTCCAGCAGCCGCAGCGGGTCGGCGACGACGGCGGACTCGCGGACGTCCTCCAGCGTCACCTCCTTGCGGTACCGGGCGTTCGGGTTGGCGAGCCCGTGCCGGGCGTTCTTGACCTTCACGGCGGCGAAGTCGTCCAGCGTCGCGCCGTGGATCGCCATCCGGCGGCGCGCGTACAGCGCGAAGTAGATCGGGTTGGTGGCGCCGAGGAGGCGGAACCGCAGCCAGTCCGGGTCGTCCGGGCGGTCGCCGCCGACGGGCTTGAAGAAGCCCTTCGGCGCCGCGTCCGCGCCGACGACCAGCGCCACGTCGCACAGCCCCGCGAGGATCTGCGCGCGCGCGGACGCGATGGCCTGCGCGCCGGACGCGCACGCCGCGTAGCAACTCGACACCCGCGCGCCGTTCCAGCCGAGCGCCTGCGCGAACGTGGCGCCCGCGACGAACCCCGGGTAGCCGTTGCGGATGGTGTCGGCGCCCGCCACGTACTGGACGTCCGGCCAGGTCAGCCCGGCGTCGGCCAGGGCGGCGCGGGCCGCGGCGAGACCGTACTCGACGAAGTTGCGCCCCCACTTGCCCCACGGGTGCATGCCCGCGCCGAGGACGGCGATGTCGCGGTTCGCGCTCACTTGACGGGCCTCCACATCCAGACGGTGTACTCGGCCTCGCCGTCCTCGTAGAGGACGCCCTCCGTCAGCTCGACCTCCATGCCCACCTCGAGGTCGTCGACGGTGTGGCCCGGCGCGACCTGCCCGAGCACGACCATCTTCTCGGCCTCCAGCTCGACGGCCGCGACGGTGTAGGGGACGAACGGGTCGGGCGAGACGTACGGGGGCGGGGGCTTGTAGCGCGAGTCCGCGTAGGACCAGATGCGCCCGCGTCCGGACAGCGCGTGCTCGGTCAGCTCCGAGCCGTCCTTCGGGCCTGTGCAGCGCGGGTTGCGGCAGGCCAGCTCGTTGCGCGGGAAGTAGGGCGTCCCGCAGGACGAGCAGCGCGTGCCGAGCAGCCGCACGTCCCCGCTCTCGGTGGTGAACCAGCCCTCGACGGCCGGAAGGCGTTTCTTGGCGGTGGTCGTCACGCGCGTACGGTAACAACCAAGCGCACGCTCACGACCGGCGCCGTCCCACCCAGCGGACGGATTCCATCCCGGCGGCGGCGAGCAGCCCGACGCCGAGCAGGACCAGGACGTACAGGGCCGTCCCCGTCCAGTGACCGTGCTCGTAGGCGACGCCCCCGGCGGTGCCGCCGACGCTGCTGCCCATGTAGTAGGCGAACAGGTACAGGGCGGACGCCTGCGCGCGGCCGGTGGTCGCGCGCCGCCCGACCCAGCCGCTGGCCACGGCGTGCGTCCCGAAGAACCCGACCGTGAACACCAGCAGCCCGGCCCCGACCAGCGGCAGGACCGCCGGGAGCGTCAGGCACAGCCCGCACGCCGCCAGCACGAGCGACCCGACGAGCACCTTCCGGCGCCCGGACCGGTCCGCGAGGAGCCCGGCCCGCGCGGACGCCGCCGACCCCGCGACGTTCATCACCGCGATCAGGCTGACCACGGCGTACGGCAGGTGGAACGGGGCGTCCAGCAGCCGGTACGTCAGGAAGTTGTAGACGGTGACGAACCCGGCCATCGCGGTCAGCGCGATCAGGTAGAGGCGGCGCAGGCCGGGATCGCGCAGGTGCGCGAGCAGCGGCCGGTAGTCGACGCGGGACGGCCGGAAGAACCGCGACGGCGGCAGCAGCAGCCAGAACGCGATCGTGAACGCGAGCGCGAGGAACCCGGTGGCGGCGAGCGCCCACCGCCAGCCCGCGACCTCGGTGACCAGGCCGGGGACGAGCCGGCCGAGCACGCCGCCGATCCCGGTCCCGGCGACGTAGCGGCCCATCGCGCCGCCGAGGTGCTCGCCGTGCACCTCGTCGGCGAGGTAGGCCATCGCGACCGCCGGGACCCCGGCGAGCGCGAGCCCTTGGACGGCCCGCACGGCGGCGAGCGCGGCGAACGACCCGCACAGCGGGATCAGCAGCCCGACCAGCGCCGACGCGACCGACGACACGATCATCACGCGGGTCCGGCCGTACCGCTCCGACAGCGAGCTGACCGGGATCACCGCGATCGCGACCGCGCCGGTGGCGAGCGAGACGAGCAGGCTCGACCGGGCGGGGGAGACGCCGAAGCTCGCCGACAGCTCCGGCAGCAGCGCCTGCGTGCAGTACAGGGACATGAACGTGGTGAGCCCGGCGGCGAACAGGGCGAGGTTGACGCGGCGCAGGCCGGGCGAGCCGAGCCGGTGCCGTTCGGAGAGCTCCAGGGGCGGTGCGACGGTCATGGAGTCCAGCGTCCGCTTCCAGTTCTCATGCGTCCAATGACTATTTGTGCGGAAACCGATGCGGATCCATCATGGATGCATGGATCTGCAGAGTGTGCGGTGGTTCCTCGCGGTCGCCGAGCAGGGGCACGTGACGAACGCCGCGTCCGAGCTGCGCGTCTCCCAGCCCGGGCTGTCGCGCGCCATCGCCCGCCTCGAACGCGAGCTCGGCGTCCCGCTGTTCGACCGGGTCGGCCGCGGCGTCGCGCTGAGCCGGTACGGGCGGGTGTTCGCCGAGCACGCGCGGCGGCTCGCCGCCGAGGAGGAGGCGGCGCGGCGCGCGCTCGCGCAGGCCGCCGACCCGGAGCGCGGCGAGGTGTCGCTGGCGTTCCTGCACACGCAGGGCCCGTCGTTCGTCCCGGACCTGATCCGCCGGTACCGGCGCGACCGTCCCGGCGTGGCGTTCCGGCTGAGCCAGGACAACTCCGAGCGGCTCGCCGCGATGGTCCTGGACGGCCGCGCCGACCTCGCGATCACCAGCCCGCCGCCGGCCGCCCCGTCGCTGACCTGGCACCCGCTCGTCACCGAGCGGCTGGAGCTCGCCGTCCCGGCCGACCACCGGCTGGCGGCGCGCAGCAGCGCCCGGGTGCGGGACGTGCTGGACGAGCCGTTCGTGGCCTTCCGGCAGGGCACCGGGCTGCGGGCGCTGACCGAGGAGCTGTTCGAGGCGTGCGGGGCGCGGCCGCGGGTCGCGTTCGAGGGGGAGGAGCACTCGACGGTCCGGGGGCTGGTCGCGGCGGGGCTCGGGGTGGCGATCGTGGCGCCGCCGCCGGCCGGCGAGGACGTCCCGGGCGTCCGGCACCTCGCGCTCGCCGACCCCGGCGGCGTCCGGACGATCGGCCTGGTCTGGGCGGCGGAGCGGACGCGCCCGCCGGTGGTGGAGGGGTTCCGGGCGTTCGTGCTGGAGCGGGGCGGTGAGCTGCGCGGGTCCGCTAACTGACTCGTCAGTCACTTCGGTACAGTGAACCGAGCCTGATTCTGTTGCCGGACCCGTGCCCCCGCGCGGGGCCCGCCGAGAAGGGAAGTTGCGGATGCGGACTGGACTTCAGGGCAAGACCGCCCTGATCACCGGGGCCTCCCGGGGCATCGGGAAGGCGATCGCGGTCGCCCTCGCCGCCGAGGGCGCCAACGTCGTCATCTCCTCCCGCAAGCAGGAGTCGCTGGACGCGGTCGCCGAGGAGATCCGCGCGGCAAGCCCCGGCGTCGGCGTGCTCCCCAAGGCCGCCCACGTCGGCCACGCCGACGAGGCCGCCGCCTGCGTGGACGCCGCCGTCGCCGAGTTCGGCGCCGTCGACGTCCTGGTCAACAACGCCGGCACCAACCCCTACTTCGGCCCGATGGCCGACATCGAGCCCGCCGCCGCCGCCAAGACCGTCGAGATCAACCAGTTCGCGATCGTGCAGTGGACCCAGCTGGCCTGGCGCGCGTCCCTCCAGGAGCGCGGCGGCGCGATCATCAACATCGCCTCCGTCGGCGGCATGGTCACCGAGCACGGCATCGGCTACTACAACGCCACCAAGGCCGCGGTGATCCACCTCAGCCGCCAGTTCGCGGTCGAGCTGGCACCGAAGGTCCGCGTCAACTGCATCGCCCCCGGCCTGGTCAAGACCCACCTCGCCCGCGCCCTGTGGGAGAACAACGAGGAGCAGATCGGCAAGCACATGCCGCTCGGCCGCATCGGGGAGCCCGAGGACATCGCCAACGCCGCGGTGTTCCTCGCCGGCGACGCCTCGTCCTGGATGACCGGGCAGACCCTCGTCGTCGACGGCGGTTCGACCGTCCGGCCATCGATCGCCTGAGGAGGGCGCACATGTCTCGCTGGGGACTGACCATTCCGCTGACCGGCGTCCCGCTCGCCGAGCACCGCGAGATCGTCGCGGGCCTGTCCGAGCTGGGCTACACCGACGCCTGGTCCGCCGAGACCAACGGCACCGACGCCTTCACCCCGCTCGCGCTGGCGTCCCAGTGGGACCCGGCGCTGCGCCTCGGCCCCGCGATCGTGCCGGTCTACACCCGCGGCCCCGCGCTGCTGGCCTCGCACGCCGCCACCCTCGCCGACCTCGCGCCCGGACGGTTCGTCCTCGGCATCGGCACCTCGTCCGACACGATCGTCGAGCGCTGGAACGGCATCCCGTTCACCGAGCCGTACAAGCGCACCCGCGACACCCTCCGCTTCCTGCGCAAGGCGCTCGCCGGCGAGAAGGTCAAGGAGGACTACGAGACCTTCTCGGTCAAGGGCTTCAAGCTGGAGAACGCGCCCGCGACGCCGCCGCCGATCGTGCTGGCCGCCCTGCGCCCCGGCATGCTGCGGCTCGCCGCCCGCGAGGCCGACGGCGCCATCACCAACTGGCTCGCCCCCAGGGACGTCCGGACGGTCCGCGGCGTCCTCGGCGACGACCCGGAGCTGGTCGCGCGGCTGTTCGTCTGCCCGACCGACGACGCCGAGGAGGCCCGCGGGATCGGCCGCTGGATGATCGCCGCCTACATGAACGTGCCCGTCTACCGGGCGTTCCACGAGTGGCTCGGCCGCGGCGAGGCGCTGCGTCCGATGAACGAGGCGTGGGCCGCCGGGGACCGCAAGAAGGCCCTGGAGGTCATCCCGGACGAGGTCGTCGACGACCTGATCGTGCACGGGTCGCCGGAGGCGTGCCGGGCGCGGATCCGCGAGTACGCCGACAACGGGCTCACCACCCCCGTCCTGGCGATCGTCCCGGGCGGCGGGCTGTCGCCGGCGGAGGCCGTGCGGGCCCTCGCCCCCAACGCCGGCTGAGACGCGGATCCGGCGCCGCCGGGCCGGGGGTCCGTCGCTCTTCGCGGCCGAAAGTTCGCTCGCCGTGAGGGTTTGCCGCACCTCGCAGTGGGGAGGGTGAGGCAGACCCCCATCCGAAACGAACCCCATGAGACGTGAGGAGCTGATCGTGCTCACGCTGACCAGCGGTGCCGTCCAGGTCATCAATACCGTGACCGCCAGCCCGGAGCTTCCGCCGGAGACCGGCATCCGCATCGAGTCCGGAGTCGATGGCTCGGACGCGCTGCGGCTCTCGGTGGCACCCGCCCCGGAGGCCGGAGACCAGGTCGTCGAGGAAGAGGGCGCCAAGGTCTACCTGGAGCCGAGCGTCGCCCAGCTGCTGGACGACAAGACCCTGGACGCCCAGGTCGACCCGCAGGGCGACGTGGCGTTCACCATCGCCGAGGGAACGGCCATGTGACGTGACCGCCCGCCCCCGGGCGGGCCCGAGACGAGGGGCCGGGGTGCCGATCCGCGCGATCGGCGCCCCGGTTTCGTCCTGTCAGCGGACGGCCGCCACCACGGCGACCACGGCGAAGACGAACGCCGCGGTCGTCAGCACGAGGAAGGCGGCGATCACCGCGCAGGCCAGCCCGCGCGGCTGGTCGCGCCAGGTTCCGTAGCGGTCGCGCACCTGCCGGTCCAGTTCCCTCCGCCGCGCCCGGCGCCTCTCGTCCTCCGGGTCCTGCGATGGCGGCGTCGTCACGGTCGCCAGTCTGGCAGAACCCGCCTCGCGGAGCGGCCCGGGCTCAGCCGTTCTCGGGGAACGACGGGTGGGGGCCGAGCGCCCAGTACTCGAACAGCCCGTGGCCCGTTGCGGCGTCCCCGGGGGCCGCGCCGTCCAGGTACTCGTAGCGTCCGACGGCGTCGACCATGCCCCACATACGGGCGGCATCGTCCGGTTTGCGGGTGTCGTAGGTGACGCCCTGGACCTTCAGATCGGGCCCCTGGTACATGCCGTGCTTCCAGTCGGGCTCCAGCCCGTACCCGGTCCCGACCATGAGGTGGACGGGCAGGATGGGTGTCGCGCGGACCTTGAACGGCTCACCGCCCGGGGGAGCGAACCGTAGCGTCGCCGCCACCACGTCCCGCGTCCCCTCCGCGTACTCCGGCCGGTACTCGGGACGGCCCAGGTACTCGGGCTCGCGGCCGTCCGGCCAGACGCGCGTCGCCTCCTCCAGCAGCCGGCGGCCCTTCTCGTCCTCCTGGAGGATGCAGAGGATCGAGTGGTCCTCGAACTGCATCGGCGCGTACAGCCAGTAGAACGTCCCGGCGTTCTTCACCTGGATGCCGGGCGGTTCCGGTTCGCCGACCGGCCGGATGCCCCAGGAGCGGTCGCGCGAACCCCACCAGTGGTCCGGCGTGACGTCGATCGTCTCGCCCTCGACGGTGATCGTGCCCGTCCAGCGGCCCGTCTGGGCGAGGCGCCGCGAGTCGAACACCACCCGCTCCTGCCAGCGCAGGTAGTGCGGCGGCTCCAGCGTCGCCGGGATCGCCCCGTCCCAGGTCAGGTCGAACGACAGGCCGTGTCCGGTCTCGTCGAGGACGACCCGCAGCCGCTTCAGCCCCTCGATCACCTCGACGCGGAACGGCCCGACCGACGTGTCCATCCGGTCGTTCCCGAGCTCCCGCGACGCCCGGACGACCTTGTGCAGCGGCCCCCGCCGGATCACCGCGAACGCGTCCATCACCCCGAGGTTCGGGTACTGCCCGACCCCGATGAGCATCATCATCTCGTCCGAGCAGGGGTGGACGTTGAAGTAGTAGCGGTCGTAGAAGTTGCGGTCCGACGTCGTGACGTGCCGCATCACCTCGGGCGCCTGGTGGATCGGGTAGTCGTCGAGCGGCGAGAGGGTCACGTGTCGCCTCCGAGGATGCGCGCGAGAAGCTGCGTGCAGTTGTTGTTGTAGGGGAAGTCGGAGTCCTCGTCGATCCAGCCGAAGTCCACCATGGCCTGCCCGATCCGCGCCATGATCACTGAGAACTTGAAGCCGGAGAGGATCTCGTAGTACGGCATGTCCCGCACCGGGCGCCCGAGCAGCTCCTCGTAGCGGGCGATCGTGTCGGCGTAGGACGGGAAGCCGTCCAGCCGGGCGGCGCCGACGCCCTCGGAGTGGTGCCGGTCCAGGAACATGAACCAGGCGAGGTCCTCCTCGGGGGCGCCGAGCATCGCCGTCTCCCAGTCCAGGACGGCGGCGGGCGCGCCCGACCGAAAGATCACGTTGCCGATGCGGGCGTCGCCCCACAGCGCGACCGGCGAGTCCGGCTCCTCGGGCCGGTTCGCCTTCAGCCACTCCAGGGCCTTCAGCGCCGTCTCCTGCGGGCCCTTGTACGCCCAGTGGAGGTAGTGCTCGTAGTAATTGAGGCGCTGCTCCAGGCCAGGCGCGCCCCACGCGGGCATGTCGAGGAAGCCGAGGCCGAGCTCGCCGACGTCCAGCCGGTGCAGCCGCGCGATGATCTCCAGCGTGGACCACCACATCGCGGCCCGCTCCTCCGGCGCGACCTCGGTCACCCAGCCGTCCATGTGGTACGGCGGCATGTCGGTCGGGACCCGGCCGTCGATCCGGCCCATCACGAAGAACGGGGCGCCCAGCACGCCGTCGGAGGGCTCGTACCAGCGGATCGGCGGCACCGGGATGTCGGTGCGCTCGTCCAGGATCCGCATCAGCCGGTACTGCTCCTCGAAGCGCGGCTCGGGGAAGATCTGGTAGTTCGCGGGCGCGACCCGGGCGACGTAGGGCTCGCGCCTCGTGGTGCCGTCCTCGGTCCACTCGGCGTCGAACATCAGGGTCTCGCTGGAGAAGCCGCTCGTCTGCGGCGTCTCCAGGTGGGGGATCGCGGCCCCGGGCAGCCGCTCCCCGAGCCAGTCCGCCAGGGCGGTCCGGGTGATCTCGGGATCGCGTTGGTCGGGAACGGGCATTCGCCGCCTCCTCGGTCCGGTGCAACGCCCGAACTAGAACGCGTTCTAGTGGCGTTCACCGTGTTGTATCAGCGGCGACAGGGCCGGTCAATGGTCCGTTCACGGGGAGGCGGGCCCGGGGCGCGGGGCCGTCCCCCTCGGGAGGTGCCGGTCCGTTCACCGGACCCGCGTGGAAAACTGGCGGAATGCGTCTCACCAAGCTCGGCCACGCGTGCGTGCGGCTCACCGAGGACGACCGCACCCTCGTCATCGACCCCGGCGGCCTCACCGGGGACGCCGACCCCTACGCCGGGGCGCGGGCCGTCCTCGTCACCCACGAGCACTTCGACCACTTCGACGCCGACGGCCTGCGCAAGGCCATGGCCGCCGACCCCGCGCTCGAGGTCTGGACGTCCCGGACCGTCGCCGAGAGCCTCGCCGACCTCGGCGGGCGCGTCCACCGGGTCGGCCACGAGGACGCCGTCACCGTCGCGGGCTTCGACGTCCGCGTCTACGGCGAGGACCACGAGATCATGCACCCCGACCTGCCGCCGATCCCGAACGTCGGCTTCCTGGTGGACGGCGAGGTCTTCCACCCCGGCGACGGACTCACCGTCCCCGGCGAGCCCGTCCCGACCCTGTGCCTGCCGGGCAACGCGCCCTGGATGCGGGCCGTCGACCTGTACGAGTACACCCGCGCCGTCCGCCCGGAGCGCGCCTTCGCGATCCACGACGGCCTGCTCAACGAGGTCGGCCTGTCGGTGATGGAACGCGTTCTCACCGGCGCGGGCGAGGAGCTCGGCCGGGAGTTCCGCCGCCTCGCCCCCGGCACCACCGTGGATCTGGCCCGCCCGTGAACCGTCCGCACCCCCCGGCCCCCCGGTCCATCCAGGCGGTCTTCTTCGACATCGGCGAGACGCTGATCAACGAGGGCGAGATCTACGGCCGCTGGGCCGACTGGCTCGGCGTCCCGCGGCACACGTTCCTCACCAAGCTGGGCGCGATCCTCGCCGCCGGCGGGAGCCACCAGGACCTGTTCGAGTACTTCCGGCCCGGGTTCGACCTGGAGGCCGAGCAGAAGCGGCGCGCGACGGCGGGCGTGCCCAACGGGTTCGGCCCGGACGACCTGTACCCCGACGCGCGGGCCTGCCTGGCGGCGCTGCGCGAGCAGGGGCTCTACGTCGGGATCGCCGGGAACCAGCCGGTGGAGGCGGCCGAGCAGATGGAGGCCCTCGGGCTGGACGCCGACGTCATCGGCATCTCCGACGTGTGGGGCGTCCAGAAGCCGGCGACGGAGTTCTTCGAGCGCTGCGCGCAGATCGCCGACGTGCTGCCGGACCGCGTCCTGTACGTGGGGGACCGCATCGACAACGACATGCGGCCCGCCGTGGCGTTCGGGATGCGGGCCGCGTTCCTGCGGCGCGGCCCCTGGGGCCACATCCAGCAGGACGACGAGACGCTGGCCGAATGCCTGTTCGTCCTGGACGACCTGGAGGACCTCCCTGCGCTCGTCGCCCGGCACAACGCCCCCTAGGGAAGATCCCGTACCCCTCGAGAGGGACGGGCAAAGGGTTCGGAAGGGGGATGTCGGGCCGGATGCCCGGTTCGTAGCGTGAATGGTGTGGCCGCGAGAAACGCGGCACACGGGCCGGGAGGCCCGCGTTCACGGATCGGGGAGAGAAGAAATCATGAACGGCCTTTATCGTCCGCGCCACGGCCGGATCATCGCCGGCGTCTGCGCCGGGCTGGCACAGCGGTTCGGCATGGCGCCGTGGACCGTCCGGCTGCTCGCCCTGCTGTCCTGCCTGCTGCCGGGCCCGCAGTTCGTCGTCTACCTGGTGCTCTGGGTCATGATGCCGAGCGAGGACCGGTACGTCGCGCGCGCCCACTGAGTCAGCGCGCACTGATCAAGATCATCGGAATGGCTCGACCGGGCCCGCCCTTGGGTGTTAGATCGGTGCACAGCATCACAGGGGCGGCGGCACCGCACGAGCGGGCGGCTCCGCGGCCCCGAGGAGGGAGCCGTGGTGCCGGAGCAGGGCCCGGGTCCGGGACGGGCGGCGGAGCACGCCGCCCCGGAGGCGGCGGGCGTCCGGCGGGACCCGGCGGCCGGGGACGCGGCGGACGCCGGATCCGCGCTCGACGCGGCGCAGGCCGCCGAGCGCGCCGCGCGCCTGCTCGGCCACCTGCGCGACCTCGCGCGGTCCCGGCGGCGGCCGTCCCGTGACCTGGCCGACCACGAGCAGGTCCACTGGCTCGCCGACCTGCCGGGGGACGTGTACGTCGAGACCGACGCCGGCCCCGGCGACGTGCTGTTCAGCGTCCCCGTCATCCCGCTGAGCCCGCCCGCCGTGCTGGAGGAGTTCGACGGCTGGCTCGGCCTGCGGCACTGGTACCGGATCCTGCGCGACCTCGCCGACCACGACGTCGTCCTCGCCGCCGGCCTGTTCGCCTGGCGTCCGCCCGGCGCACCTCCCGTCCACGACCACCTGCTCGGCACCCCCGTCCGGATCGCGCTGGACGAGCGCACCGAGCGCATCGACGTCGTCCTCGCCGGGCGCACCGCGCTGCGCGACCGCGAATTGCTCGCGGGCACCCCCGGGTTCCGGCCCGCCGACTGGCTGTCCGACGCCGTCCAGGCCGGGCAGGGGTTCGGGCTCACCGCCTCCGTCGGCGACGTCCTGCGCAAATGGTGCGCGACCGCGATCAGCGGCACCGTCGACTACCGGGAGGACTGGGCCGCCGAGGGCAGTCCCACGCCCGTCCCGCGGCTCCGGCTCGCGCCCGCCCTCGTCGTGCGGCCGCCCGGCCGCGAGGCGGCCGCCGACTACTGCAACCGGCTGATCGGCCTGCTGCCCCGCGGCGTCCCCGACGGGCTCGCCCGCTTCGTCGCCCCCGGCCGCCGCCCCCAGGTCATGCACGTGCCCGAACGCACCCCGCAGACGGTGCCCGACCTGCTTACGGGGCTGCTGGTGCGCGGCCACCGGGTCCTCGTCGCCACGTCCGGCGCGTCCGCGTCCGCCGCGCTCCGCGCCGCCCTCCCGGCCGACCTCGCCGGCCTCACCGTCGCCGACCCCGCCACCGCGGCGCAGGCCGCCGACGCCGTCCGCGCGCGCGCCGCCGCGCCCGTCCCCGACATCACCGACCTCGCCGAGAGGCAGGCGCAGGCCGAGCAGGACGTCGCCGAGCTGACCGAGCACCTGCGCAGCGGCTCCGTCGCCGACCTCGGATCCGGCTACCGGGGCGCGCGCGGCGAGCTCGCCGAGCGGCTCCGCGCCGAGGCGCCCGGCCTGTCGTGGATGCCCGTCGCCCCCGACCTGCCGCCGACGCCGCCGATCTCCGCCGCCGAGGCCGCCGAGCTGGTCGTGCTCCTCGCCGACGAGACCCCCGAGCGCAAGGCCCGCACCGCCCAGCGCGACGTCGACCCCGGCACCCTCCCCAGCGCGCCCTACGTCCGGACCCTCATCGAGGCGGAGGCGGTCGCCGCGGCCCGCGTCCAGCGGTCCGAGACCGACCTGTCGCGGCGGCTGCGCGCCCACGACGTCACCCTCCTCGCCCGCCTCGACGGCGCCGCGTCCAACGTCGGCGCCGCCCTCCGCGACCTCGGCCTCGACGGCCACCCCGGCGGCTGGAACCCCGCCGACCTCGCCGTCCGCGCGTTCGCCGACGCCCTCGCCCGCCGCCGGCCGCTCGTGTGGGCCCGGGTCGCCGAGATGGCCGCCCGCGCCGGCTGGGCCGAGCGCGCCCTCGGCCGCATGGGCGGCCACCGCGTCGGCCTCCCGCCCGGCGAGCTCCACCTGCGCCGCCTCGCGTCCGCCGCCCAGGACCTGCGCAACCACCTCGCCGAGGGCGGCAGCCTCAAGCGCGGGCCGCTGCGGTCCGCCGCGCAGAAGCAGGCCGACGCGGCCCTCGCCGGCATCACCGTCGACGGCGAGCCGCCCGCGACCGCCGAGGCCCTGGAGCTGGTCTTCACCGATCTCATGATCCGGATGACCTGCCAGGAGCTCCAGTACGTCTGGGAGGCCGCCGGGATCTCCTTCCCCGCCGACCTGCCGCCCGCCGACCGGGTCGCCCGGTTCGTGCGCGCCCACGCCCGGCTCGAACGCGTCCACCAGGCCGTCCCGTACGTCGACGAGACCCGGGGCCTCCTCGACCGCGCCGGCCTCGCCGTCCCGCTCAGCCATCCGCTCCAGTGGTACGGCTACGTCGCCGCCCTGGAGAGCGCCCTGGAGGGGCTCGGCGTCAACCGCGCCGCCGCCGACCTCGACGCCCTCCGCGACTCCATCGGCCCCGCCGGGCCCGGCGCGCCGCCCGAGCTCACCGCCGCCCGCGCCGCCATCGACGCCCGCGACGCCGACGCCTACGGCCGCTGCCTCGGCGCCCTCGCCGAGGCCCGGCACGAGCGCGCCCTCCAGCTGCGCTGCGAGGAGCTCCTCGACCGCGTCCGCGCCGTCCACGCCGACCTCGCCAACCTCCTGCTCGCCACCGACGGCGACGAGGCATGGCACACCCGCACCCGCCACTGGGACGACGCCTGGGCGTGGGCCCGCGCCTCCGGCCGCCTCGCCGAGACCGCGCTCTCCCCGACCGAGCAGCGCCTCCGGGCGTCCCTGAACGCCGCCGAGGAACGCCTCCGCGCCTCCAGCGCCGCGCTCGCCTCCGCCCGCGCCTGGGCCGCCGTCCGCGCGGCGCTTCCTCCGGCGCCCGCCTCGCCGCTCGAGACCGTCCCCGCGTGGATCGTCCCGCTGTGGCGCATCCCCGACACCCTTCCGCCCAGCCCGGACGCCTTCGACGCCGTCATCGTGGACGGCGAGCAGGACGCGGGCGCCGAGGCGCTCTTCCTGCTCTGGTTCGCGCCCCGCACCATCCTCGTCGGCCCCGCGGGACCCGACCTCCCGGCTCCCGAGGGCCCGCCGCCCGCGACGCCGCTGCCCGCCTCGCTCCACGACGCCGTCACCCCGACCGCGTCCCTGTTCAGCCTCCTCGCGCCTCCTCCCGAGCCGGAGCAGGGCCGTCCCAGGCACACCCGCTCCAAGGCCGACGCTCCTCGCGCCGCCGACGAACCCGCGCCTCCCGGCCGCCATGCCCGCCCTCAGAGCGACCCGCCCGCTCCTCGGCCCGACGTCCGTGAAGGGGGCACGGCGCCGCCGCGCCCGCCCGACGCTCCGCAGCGGATACCGCAGCAGCGCGGGGCAAGCGGGCACCCGCCGGGGCAGGCGGGACCTCCCGCCCCGGCGCGGCGTCCGGACGTCCGGCAAGAAGGTGCAGCGGGTCCGGGACCCAGCGGCCCCCCGCGCTGGCCGCTGGACCCCAGCCCCGGCGGTCGGCCGCCCGCACAGGCGGGGCCGCCCGCGCCCGCGCGACGCCCTGATGCGCGGGAGCAGGACACGGGCGCTCCGCCCCGGAAGGACGTCCCGCGCCGGTCGCCGCAGGAGAGCGCACCCGAGCCCCCCGCCGAGCGCGCGGGCGCCGGGGGACCGCAGGGGGAGGGACCCCGGATCCGGCGCGGGCGGTCGATCGCGACGTACCGGCGGCCCGAGCTGATCGAGATCGTCGCGCGCGTCGCCGAGCACGAGCCCGACCTCACCGACGACCAGCTCGTCGACCTGGTGAGCCGCCTGCTGGCGTGCCCGGAGGACGAGGCGCTGCTCGTCGGCGCGCGCCTGCGGTACGCGGTGGAGGTCTACCGGGAGCGGTCGGCCGGGTAGGGCTCCCGCCGGCGCCCGGTCACCGAGCGCCGCCGCCCGGTCAGCGAGCGCCGCCGCCCGGTCAGCGGGCGCGGGAGCCGTACGCGGGGCCGAACACCACGAGGAGCGCCAGGTCCTCGGTGACGTCGGTGAACCGGTGCTCCTCGCCCGCCGGGACGAAGACGACCGCGCCCGGCCCCACGTCGGCGGTGGCGTCCGGGGTCACGATCTTGGCGCGGCCGGCGGTCACCACGTAGATCTCGTCCTCGGTGTGGGGGCTCTGGCCGTCGACGCCGCCGGCGGGGACGCAGTACGTCCCGACGGACAGGTCCGGCGTGCGCAGGTGCTCGGTCCAGTCGCCCGCGTCGGGCGGGCTCCACGCGCCGGCGCCCTTGATGATCTCCATCGGGCGAGCGTAACCGGCCGGTCAGGGCACCGACAGGACGATCTTGCCCTGGATGTGGCCGCCCTCGGCGCGCTCGTGCGCCTTCGCCGCGTCGGCGAGGTCGTAGACGGAGTCGATGCCCGCGCGGAGTGACCCGTCGGCGAGGAGGGCGGCGAGTTCGGCCATCTGGGCGCCGTCGGAGTGGACCTGGCCGCCGCGGAACTCGATGCCGCGGCGGGCGGCCTCCTCGCGGTGGTAGTCGCCGTGGAACACGGGGCTGATCGTCCCGCCGTCCCTGACGGTCTTGAGGAAGCGGTGGGCGTCCGGGCCGCCGACGGTGTCGACGACGAGGTCGACGTCGCGGACGGCGTCCTCGGCGGCGGTCGCGGTGTAGTCGATGTACTCGTCGGCGCCGAGGCCGCGGAGGAAATCCTCGTGCCGGGACGAGGCGACCGCGATGACGTGGGCGCCGCGGGTCTTGGCGAGCTGGACGGCGAAGTGGCCGACGCCGCCGGCGGCGCCGTTGACGAGGACGGTCCACCCCTCGGGCAGCCGGACGTGGTCGAAGAGGAACTGGTAGGCGGTCAGGCCGGCCATGGGAACGGCGGCGGCCTGGACGTGGTCGACGGAGTCGGGCTTGCGGGCGAGGTGCGCGGCGGGCGCGGTCGTGTACTCGGCGTAGGCGCGGCCGCCGTCGTCCAGGCTGGGGAAGCGGATCAGGCCGAAGACGGCGTCGCCGACGGCGAACCCGGTGACGCCGGGTCCGACGGCGGCGACGACCCCGGACGCGTCGGAGCCGGGCGTCCAGGGGAAGCGGACGTGCGGGCGGCCCCCGGCGGGGAAGAGGTGGTCGGGGAACATCTCGTAGTCGCGGCGGGCGTACCAGTCGGGCGGGTTGAGGCAGGCGGCGCGGACGCGGATCAGGACGTCGCCGGGGCCGGGCTCGGGGACGGGCACCTCGTCCAGGACGAGGACGCCGGGGTCGCCGGGGCCGTGCGCGCGGATCGCTTTCATGGGTAACCTCCAGAGAAGTGGAGCACTGCTCCGGAATAGTAACCGGAGCAGTGCTCCGATTGTCAACGCCCTAGGATGCGGAACATGACGCGTGCGCTGCGGGCCGACGCCCAGCGGAATCGGGAGCGCATCCTGGACGTGGCGACCGCGGTCGTGGCGGAGCAGGGGACCCAGGCGTCGCTGCGCGACATCGCGCGCCGCGCCGGGGTCGGGATGGGCACGCTCTACCGGCACTTCGCGACGCGCGAGGAGCTGCTGGAGGCGCTGCTCGGCGGGCGGTTCGACCGGCTCGCGGACCGCGCCGAGGCGCTGCGGGACGCGCGCCCGCCCGGGGAGGCGCTGGCCGCGTGGCTGCGGGAGTTCGCGTCGGGGGTCGCCGCCTACCGGGGGCTCGCCGCGTCCCTGGTCGCCACGCTGGAGGACGACACCACGGCGCTGCACGCGTCCTGCGGGCGCATGCGGGCGGCGGGCGCCGACCTGCTCAGGCGGGCGCAGGAGTCCGGGGACGTCCGCGAGGACGTGGACGGCACCGACCTGTTCGCCCTGCTCGGCGCGGTCGCGTCGATCGCCGACACGGCGCCGTCCCTCGCCGCGCGCCGCGACCACCTGCTGGGGCTGGTGATGGACGGGCTCGCCGCGCGGCGCTGAAGTGGGATTTTCCGCCACTCGCCGTATTCGGTCATGGGTTGTCTGTACAAAGGTCCCTGTGACGGGGTGGGACGAGGGCGCGCTGGCGAGGCTGCGGGCGGCCGTGGCGCGCGGCGACGCCCGCGCGGGGCTGGCGGCGCTGGCCGGGCGCCCGCTCGGCCCGGTGCTGCAGTACGCCGGGGACGTGCTGGCGGCGGCGGTCACCGCGGCCCTCGACGGCGCGGACGCGGCGGCCCGCGCGTGCCGGGCGGAGCTGGACGCCCGCGGCCTGCCCGGCGACGCCGAACTCGCGGCCGAGCTCGCCGCCGCGCTCGACGGGAGGCCGTCCGGCCTGGAAGCGCTCCCCGTCGACCTCGGCGCGGTCGCCGAGGCGCTGGAGGCCGACCCGGCCGAGGGCCTCTGGCTGCTCGACCTGGACCGCGGCGATGTCCTCGCGCCCGACGAGCCGTACCGCGACGAGCCCTGCGGTGACGAGCCGGGCGGCGGCGGCCGCCACCTGCCGATCCCGCCCGGGGCGCCGGCGGGCGCGCCGGAGGAGGAGCGCAGGGGCCGGGCCCGCCGCTGGCTCGCCGGCCAGGGCCTCCGGCCCACCCCCCGCGCCCTCTAGGACTCGCCCCCTCCAGGGCTCGTGTCCTCCAGAGGCTCAGTAGCCGGGCCGGACCAGCGGGAACGGGATCGTCTCGCGGATGCTGCGGCCGGTGAGGGTGATCAGCAGCCGGTCGATGCCCATGCCCATGCCCCCCGCCGGGGGCATCGCGTACTCCAGGGCGCGCAGGAAGTCCTCGTCCAGCTCCATCGCCTCGGGGTCGCCGCCGGCGGCCTGCAGGGACTGCTCGGTGAGCCGCTGCCGCTGCAGGATCGGGTCGATCAGCTCGGAGTAGGCGGTGCCGAGCTCCATGCCGAAGACGATCAGGTCCCACTTCTCCGCGAGCCGCGGGTCGACGCGGTGCGGCCGGGTCAGCGGCGAGGTCTCGGCCGGGTAGTCGCGGACGAAGGTCGGCGCGGTCAGCTGCTCCTCGACCAGCTCCTCGAACAGCTCCTGGACGATCTTCCCCTGCCCCCAGGCCGGGTCGAAGTTCAGCCCGACCCGCTCGGCGTGCGCCTGCACCGCGGACACCGGCGTGTCGGGGGTGACCTCCTCGCCGAGCGCCTTGGACAGCGACTCGTACACGGTGATCTCGTGCCACGGCTCGGCCAGGTCGTACTCGACGCCGTCGCGGACGACGACGGTGGTGCCGAGCGCCGCGTTCGCCGCGTCCACGACGAGGGAGCGGGTCAGCTCGGCCATCGTGTCGTAGTCGCCGTACGGCTCGTACGCCTCCAGCATCGTGAACTCGGGGTTGTGCTTCTGCGACACGCCTTCGTTGCGGAAGTTGCGGTTCAGCTCGAAGACCCGGCCGACGCCTCCGACGAGCAGCCGCTTGAGGTACAGCTCGGGGGCGATCCGCAGGTAGAGCTGCATGTTGTAGGCGTTGATGCGGGTGGTGAACGGCCGGGCGGTCGCGCCGCCGTGGACGGGCTGCAGCATCGGCGTCTCGACCTCGAGGAACCCGCCGGCGCGCAGCCGGTCGCGGACGGCGGCGATGGCGTCGCCGCGCATCCGCAGCATCCGGCGCGCCTCGTCGTTGACGATGAAGTCGACGTAGCGCTGCCGGACGCGGGCCTCCGGGTCGGACAGGCCGGTCCGCTTGTTCGGCAGCGGCCGCAGGCACTTGGCGGTCAGCTGCCAGCAGGACGCGAGCACCGACAGCTCGCCGCGCCGGGACGTGGCGACCTCGCCGCGCACGCCGACCTGGTCGCCGAGGTCGACCAGCGACTTCCAGCGCCCGAGCGACTCCTCGCCGAGCGCGTCCCGCGTCAGCATGACCTGCAGGTCGGCGGTCTCGTCCCGCAGCGTCACGAAGATCAGCCGGCCGTGCTCGCGGGCCAGCACGACGCGCCCGGCGACCGCGACCTGCTCGCCGGTCCGCGTGTCGGGGGCGAGGCCGGCGAACCGCTCGCGGATCCCGGTGGCGAAGTCGGTGCGGTCGAACCCGAGCGGGTAGGGCTCCATCCCGGCGGCGCGGATCTGGTCGAGCTTGGCGTGCCGGACCCGCTCCTGCTCCGACAGCCGCCGGTGCGGGGCGCGGGCGGCGTCCGCGGCCTCCTCGATCCGCTTGATCTCCTCGACCAGGTCGGGGGAGGGGACCATGGCGGCGGCACGGTCCAGTTTGGGGCGGTTCAGGTTCGGCAGGAAGCCTTCGGCGCGGGCGTAGGCGAGCCCGAGCCGGATGATGTGCCGGCCCTGCGTGTAGCAGATGTAGCGGGGCCGCCAGTGCGGCAGGTACTTGGCGTTCGACAGGTACAGCGACTCCAGCTGCCAGAACTTCGACGCGAACGACAGGAACCGGTAGTAGAGCCGGGAGACGGGCCCGGCGCCGATCTGGGAGCCGCGCTCGAACGCCGAGCGCAGCATCGCGAAGTTCAGCGACAGCTGCTGGGCGCCGACCGCGGCGGCCTTCTCGGCGAGCTTGGCGACCATGTACTCGTTCAGGCCGTTCTCGGCGGCCCGGTCGCGGCGCATCAGGTCGAGGGACAGCCCGCTGCGGCCCCACGGGACGAAGCTGAGCAGGCCGCGCAGCTCCCCGTTGGCGTCGAACGCCTCGACCATCACGCAGCGCCCGTCGGTCGGGTCGCCGAGCCGGCCGAGCGCCATGGAGAAGCCGCGCTCGGTCTCCTCGCCGCGCCAGGCGTCGGCGCTGCGGATCAGCTTGGCCATCTCCCAGGCGGGGATCTGCGCGTGGCGGCGGATCCGGATCGTGTACCCGGCCCGCTCGACCCGCCGGACGGCCTGCCGGACCTGCCGCATCTCCCGGCCGTCCAGGTTGAACTCGGTGAGGTCGACGATCGCCTCGTCGCCGAGCTCCAGGGCGTCGAACCCGTGCCGCTTGTAGACGTGCGCACCGCGCTCGCCGACGCTGACGGCGCCGGGGATCCAGGCGTGCTCGCGGCACTCCTCCAGCCACGCCTCGATCGCCTGGTCCCACGACTCGGGGTCGCCGAGCGGGTCGCCGCTGGCGAGGGAGACAGAACCTTCGACCCGGTAGGCGATGGCGGCCTTGCCGTTCGGCGCGACCATGACGTCCTTGTCGCGGCGCAGCGCGAAGTAGCCGAGGGAGTCCTGCTCGCCGTACTCGGCGAGCAGGCGGCGCGCCGAGAGCTCCTCGGGCGGGCTGAGGACGGGGTCGCGGCGGCCCGGCTTGAACAGCGCCCAGAACGTGGCGATCATCAGGCCGGTGCCGAGCACCCACAGGATCGCGTCGACCCAGAACGGGACGGACACGTCGATCGGCTTGCCGGTGACGCGCGGCCCGAGGACGGTCTGCAGGACCGCGTAGAACGGGTGCGTCCAGAAGCCGCCCTTGGGGTTCTTGTCGGTGAGGGTGACCAGGAACGTGCCGATCCCGCAGGTCACGACCAGCAGGCTGGTGAAGACGGTGGCGGCGAGCCGCCGGTTCGCCCGGTCGGGCAGCGTGGTGAACTGGCCGCGGGCGGAGACCAGCAGGCCGAGGACCGCCAGGTACACGCCGGCGGTGACGAGCTGGCCGATGGAGGTGGGCTCGGACGGGTCGAACAGGGTCGTCAGCACCGTGCTCACGCCGACCGCGGCGGGCAGGCAGAAGATCAGCACGAGGATCCGCCAGGCGGCCTTCTTGCGCCGCCGGATGCCCATCGAGAGCAGGATCCACAGCAGGCCGATCGGCACGCTGGGGAACCAGCCGAGGTAGCCGATCCACCGCAGGGCCCAGATATCGGCTATCTCGAGGATGAGACCATAGGAGACCCAGGCAAGGAGCGAGAGGATCCCGGAGAGACGGGTGTACCAGAAGAAGATGGTCGGCGCGGCCTGGAGCAGGCGGCGCCATTCGCCCAGTAGGCCCTTCTCCGCCATGGTCCCCCCGTCGCCGTGCGTGGCCCTGTTGGTCGTACCGGGCTTATTCATACCGGGTGTCACACGCACCACGCTCCCGTCCGGGCCCGCCCGCCCGGTGGCGAACCTCGGCGCGGCGCCGGACGTCGTACGGGTGGGGGGATGTCGCTTGCAAGCTCGATCCAAGGTTGTCAGCAAAAGTCGATATGGTCGCGGATATGCCAAATGAGACCACCGGTGAGCGGTTGCTCGCCCGCCGCTACCGCCTGGTGACCCAGGTCGGCCGAGGCGGCATGGGGACGGTCTGGCAGGCACACGATGAGGTCCTCGGCAGAGACGTCGCGGTGAAGGAGGTCATCCTGCCGCATGGTCTCACCGATGAGGAACGCGCTGTCCACCATAAGCGTACGTTCCGTGAGGCGCGCACCGCGGCACGGCTCGGCCATCCCGGCGTCGTCACCGTGTACGACGTCGTGGAGGAGGACGGCCGGCCCTGGATCATCATGGAGCTGATCAAGGCCCGCTCTCTGGACCAGGTGATCAAGCAGGAGGGGCCGCTGGAGCCGCACCGCGCCGCGGAGATCGGCCGCCAGATGCTGGCCGCGCTGCACGCCGCGCACCAGGCCGGGGTGCTGCACCGCGACGTCAAGCCGAGCAACGTGCTGATCACCGGTACCGGCCGGATGGGCGAGCGCGCCGTGCTCACCGACTTCGGCATCGCCACCGCGTCCGGCGACGCGACCCTCACCCAGACGGGCCTGGTCATGGGCTCGCCCGCCTACATCGCTCCCGAACGGGCCCGCGGCCGCACCGCGGGCCCCGCCTCCGACCTGTGGTCGCTGGGCGTCACCCTGTACGCGATGCTGCACGGCAAGTCGCCGTTCGAGCGCTCCGAGCCGATGGCCGCGCTGGTCGCGGTGATCTCCGACGAGCCGGACCCGCCGGAGAAGGGCGGCCGGCTGACCCCGGTGATCGAGGGCCTGCTGCGCAAGAACCCCGACCAGCGGATGGAGGCCATCGAGGCCGGCGCGCTGCTGGACGACATCGTCCGCCAGGAGACCATCGACACCCAGCGGACGATGGCCGTCGAGTACCCGCTCGAGGAGGCGCCGGGCGGCGCCCCCGGCAGCACGATGCCCGACCCGTACGAGGAGCCGGAGCCCGAGCCGCCCGCGGGCGCGACGCGGGCGGCGCCGTGGGCGGGCGGCCAGGGCGTGGCCGCGCCGCACGCGGAGTCCCCGGAGGCGCGTCCCGACCAGCTGACCCGGTTCGACGTCCCGTCGGGCGCCACCGCGCGCGCCGACCCGAACCGTCCCGACCCGAACCGCGCCCCTCTGAACAGGGCCGATCCGAGCCGCGCCGACCTGAACAGGGCCGACCCGAACCGGCCCGACCTGACCCGGGCCGACCCGAACCGCACCGAACTGGACGGCGCCACGGCGTGGTCCGCCGGGCCCGCGACCCGGCCCGTCGAGAGCCCGCCGCCCGGCGGCCCCGCGGTCCCCTCGGGGCGGCCCGCGCTGGCCTCCAACCGCAACGTGCTGATCATCGCGGGGCTCGTGCTCCTGGTGATCGTGGTGATCGCCGGGATCGCGTGGGCGAGCTCCGGCGACGACAAGCCGAAGAAGGGCGCCGGGGCGCCGCCGGCGGGCGGGCACCCGTCCGCGCGGGCGACGTCGGCGAGCGCGTCGGCCTCGTCGAGCGCCACCCCGTCGAGCACGGCGCCGCCGGCCGGCTTCCGCACCCACAAGGACGGCTCGGGCTACTCGGTGGCGGTCCCCGACGGCTGGACCGGACCCGAGCACAAGGGCACCAGCGACTTCTTCTACGCCCCGGGCAGGCGGACCTACGTGCAGATCGACCAGACCGACAGCCCCGGCAAGAGCGCCATCGGCGACTGGCGGCGGATGGGGAGCGGCACCGGCTTCCCCGGCTACCAGAAGATCAAGATCACGCCGACCGGCGACCACCCGCCCGTCCCCGACACCGGGAACGGCGACCGGTCGGCGGACTGGGAGTTCACCTTCGACGGCGACGGCGGCCGGATCCACGTCCTGAACCGGGGGTTCGTCACGAACGGGCACGGCTACGCGATCCTGCTGCGCGCTCCTCAGGACGCTTGGGACCGGACGTTCTCCGAGTTGCAGCCGGTGTACCAGTTCTTCAAGCCGGCGGAGGGGTGATGGTGGAAGGTCGCCTGCTCGCGGGGCGCTACCGGTTGCTGTCGGTGGTGGGACGCGGCGGCATGGGCACGGTCTGGCGGGCCCTCGACGAGACCCTGGACCGGGAGGTCGCGGTCAAGGAGGTGCTGCTGCCGTCCGGGCTGAGCGACGAGGAGCGCCACACCCGGCACCAGCGGACGCTGCGCGAGGCGCGCGCCTCGGCGCGGCTGAACCATCCGGGCGTCGTGACCGTACACGACGTCGTGGACGAGGACGACCGGCCCTGGATCGTCATGGAGCTGGTCCAGGCGCGCTCGCTCCAGGACGTCGTGGACGAGGACGGCCCGCTGCCGCCGGGACGGGTCGCGGCGGTCGGCCGGCAGATCGTCGGGGCGCTGCGCGCCGCGCACGCGATCGGCATCCTGCACCGCGACGTCAAGCCCGCGAACGTGCTGGTCGCCGACGACGACCGGGCGGTGCTCACCGACTTCGGCATCGCGCAGATGGCGGGCGACGCGACGCTGACCGGCACCGGGCTGATCATGGGGTCGCCGGCGTACATGTCGCCGGAGCGGGTCAACGGCGACCGGGCGATCCCGGCGTCGGACCTGTGGGCGCTCGGCGCGACGCTGTACGCCGCGTGCGAGGGCAAGGCGCCGCACCACCGCAGCGACGCGATGGCGGTGCTGGCGGCGGTGATGACGCAGGACGTGCCGCCGCCGAAGAACGCGGGGCCGCTGGCGCCGGTGCTGCTCGGGCTGCTGGAGCGCGACCCGGTCCGGCGGATGAGCGCGGAGAGCGCCGAGGAGGCGCTCGCCGCGGTCGCGTCCGGGCACGCCCTGGACCAGGCCGCCGCGCAGCTCGCCTGGAGCCACGTCACGGTCGCCGACGGCGCCGGAGCCGCCTCAGGGGGCGCCGGGGGCGCCGGCCTCGGGACGGGGCCGACGCAGTCCGCGCCGCCTCCCCCTCCGGTGCCGAACCAGCACGTCCCGGTGCCGGACATGACGGCGCACTACCCGCCCGGGACGGACGGGCAGCACTGGACGCCGACGCACGGCGGGCCCGGCACGGTGGGCGTCCAGCCGAAGCGCAGGTCGCCTGTGCTGCCGATCCTCGCGGGGTCGGTCGTCCTGGCGGCCGCGGTCGCGGCGGCCGTGCTGGTCTTCTTGCCGCACAGCGGCGGGGACCACCCCGATCCCACCCCGACGTCGGGGCAGCCCGTCGCGGGGGGCGCGAGCGATCCCGCCACGCAGTCGCCGGCGTCGCAGCCGCCGACGTCGTCCGCGCCCACCTGGCCCGCGGGCCTCAACAAGGTGCAAGGCCCCGGCTACTCGATCGGCGTGCCGCCCGGCTGGCAGCGGTCGACGACGAGCCGCGGCGTCGTGTGGTCCGACCCCGTCACCAAGGCCTACGTCCAGGTCGACAAGACCCCGTGGACCGGCGACCCGTTCCAGCACTGGGTCACCTGGAAAGACCAGGCGATCAAGGACGGCTTCCTGAAGAACTTCCAGCAGGTCGGGGAGATCAAGCAGTCCAGCGTGAACGGCGTCCCGGCCGCCGACATCGAGTTCACCTGGTCGCGCCTCGGCGGTACCCGCGCCGTCGACCGGGGCGTGATCGTGAACGGCCAGGCATACGCGGTCGTGGTGGCGCTACCCTCGTCCCAGTGGAGCGAGAAGGCACATCTCGTGAAGAATGTGCTCAGCACGTTCTCTCCCTCAGGGGTGGGATGAACACTGGGGGGACCGTAAACCGATGGCACAGGCACGTCTGCTCGGCAACCGCTACCGGCTGGACTCGGTGGTCGGCCGCGGCGGGATGGGCACCGTGTGGCGCGCCTTCGACGTCATGCTCGACCGCGAGGTCGCGGTCAAGGAGGTCGTCCTCCCGCCCGGGCTGAACGACGCCGAGCGCGCCGTCCTGTACGAGCGGACGTTCCGCGAGGCGCGGGCGTCGGCGCGGCTGAACCATCCGGGCGTGGTGACCGTCCACGACGTGGTCGAGGAGTCGGACCGGCCGTGGATCGTGATGGAACTGGTCCTCGCCCCGTCCCTGCAGGACCTGCTGGACCGCGGGCCGCTGGAGCACCGCCGGGTCGCCGAGATCGGGCTGCAGATGCTGGGCGCGCTGCGGCACGCGCACGAGAAGGGCATCCTGCACCGCGACGTCAAGCCGAGCAACGTGCTGATCACCGACTCGGGGCGGGTCGTGCTCACCGACTTCGGCATCGCGCAGGTCGAGGGCGACGCGACCCTGACCCAGACGGGCCTGGTCATGGGGTCGCCCGCGTACATCCCGCCCGAGCGCGCGCAGGGCGAGCGCGCGGTCCCGGCGTCCGACCTGTGGGCGCTGGGCGCGACGATGTACGCGGCGGTCGAGGGCCGCTCCCCGTACGAGCGCTCGGACGCGATGGCGTCGCTGGAGGCCGCGCTGTCCGAGCCGGTCCCTCCGGCGCGCAACGCGGGGCCGCTCGCCCGCGTCCTGGACGGGCTGCTGGCGCGCGAGCCGATGAACCGGATGACGGCGTCGCAGGCGCAACCCCTGCTCACGCAGGTCGCGACGGCGCCTCCGCCGCCGGTCACGAGCGCCGACGACACGGTGATGGACGGGCCGTCGCGCTACTACGGCGCCGACGCCGCGTCGGAGACCGTCCTCGACCCGGACGAGCTGGACCCGGTGACCCGCCGCGATCCGGGTCCCGGCCAGGGCAACGGGCGCGACCTCTATCCGTCGCAGCGCGGTCCCGGTCCCGGTCCCGGTCCCGGTCCCGGCCCGGGTCCCGAGCCGGAAGAGCGGACGCTCCTGGAGACCGAGTGGGTGCCGCCGCCGCAGCAGCGCCCGCCGACCTCGCACTCTCCGCAGCGCGTACCGCGGACGCCGCCGCCGTGGGAGCAGCCGTCGCACTTCGCGAACTGGCAGCAGCCCCCTCCGCCGCCGTCCGTGCACGGCGTCCGGCAGGCGGAGCGCCGCAAGACGATCATGATCATCGTGGTCGCGGTGGTCCTGGTCGTGGCGGCGGTGCTGCTCGGCGCCTTCATCCTGCGCCGCAAGCTGCACGTCGACGCGATCGGCTTCGCGAGTCCCGGCCACACGGCCACCATGGCCGTCATCAGCCTGGTCCTGCCCTGACGCCCGGCCTCGGCCCTGGCCGCGCCGGCGCGGCCGCCCGCGTCAGGCCGTGATGCCGAGGCCGCCGATCCGCGCGCCGTTCGCCGTGACCGAGGGCTGCTCGGACACCACGTCCGTCATGACCATGTACGGCAGGGTGAGCGGCGGCGGCTGCTCCGGGGTGAACGTCAGCGGGATGCCGAGCAGCTTCGACGACATCTTCGTGGTGTACATGACGACGTCGCCGGTGAGCGTGAGCGAGCCGGTCTTGATCCGGCTGGTGACGCCGCCGTGCGCGGCGGTCTGGTCGACGTCCTTCAGGACGGCCTTGGACATGGTGAACTTCAGCGCCCGCACCGTCCCGGACGCCGAGGGCAGCGACGCGACGCCGTCGTAGCTGAGGCCCGACATCGTCAGGGAGCTCGCCCGCAGCGTCCCGGTGTCGCTGTAGATGCGGGAACCGGACGCGGCGGCCTTCGCGGTGGCCTGGTCCCCGGCCTTGAGGCACGCGCCCGGGTCCTTGCTCGACCGGATCTCCTGGAGCAGCTTGGCGGCCTGGTCCTGGGACAGCCCGGAGCCGTTCGCCGGGACGGCCGGGCAGGACGGCGAGGCCGAGGGCGACGGTGACGCCGACGGCGTTGCCGACGGTGACGCCGAGGGGGCCGGGGCGGCGCCGGCGGACGGGGTCGCGCTGGGGGTGGCGCTCGCGGTGGGGGCGGGCGTCTGCGCCGCCTTGGCGGCCGGGGACGGGCTGGAGGACGCGCTCGCGGACGGGCTCGCCGACGCGGCCGGGGACGGCGCCGCGCTCAGCAGGTGCAGGCCCAGGGCGCCGGGCAGCGCCAGCGGCAGCGCGAGGGCGGTGAACCGTCCGCCGCGCGGCGCCGCGTGCGCGCCGGCCCCGTGCCCGCCGGCGCGGGGTCGCGCGGGGGCCTCGGGGCCGTCCGGTCCGTCCGGTCCGCGGGCCCGCGCGGGCGCCCAGGCGAAGCCGAGCGCCCCGCCCAGCAGGCCGAGCAGCATCCCGACGAGGAACCCGCCGAAGTTGGAGGTGAGGAACGACGCCAGCGACAGCAGCACGGCGAGGATGCCGAAGAAGCCGCGCTGCGCGGGCTGGAACCACATCAGCGCGCCGGCGGCGATCAGCAGCGCGCCGATCAGCCAGCTCGCCACGCCGGCGATGCCCTGGTGCACGACCAGCGGCATCGGGGCGAGGGGGATCGCGATGAGTTCCGCGCCGCCGAGGACGGCGAACGCGCCGCCCCAGAAGGGGCGCGTGCGCCGCCAGCGGCGGAACCCGTGGGGTGTCGTGTCCGTCATGGCCTCAGAAGCATTCCTTGCCGAGCTTCATGCTGAGGCCGCTCAGCTTGAAGGTGCCGGCGGTGGTCGCCCACGCGACCTGCTTGACGCCGGTGAGCTTGAGGGAGTCGGCCTGCTGGCCGAACATCCCGGCCGCGCCCTTCGCCCCGTTCGGGCCCTTGTCGAGCGTGCTGGCGTCCCGGCCGATCTCGATGTTGGAGAACTCGGCGTCGGCGTTCAGCTGCTCGACGTCCAGCACGAGGTCGGACGCCTGGACCGGGGTGCCCTTGTCGCCCGCGGTGAGCCGCAGCGTGAACGGCCCGACCTTGACCGACTGGCACATGTTGGTGATCGTCGCGTTCTTGATCCCGGAGACCTGCACCGGGTGCTTCGTGCCGTCCTTGCTCGCGTCGACGTCGCCGTACTGGACGAAGCCCGTGCCGGTGAGGGAGTCGGCGCTGACCTTGAAGCTGCTGCCGGAGACGGCGAACGAGGAGGCGATGGCGCCCTGCGCGGTCATGAAGACCAGGGCGCCCGCGCCGACCGCGGCGGGGGCGGCGATGGCGGCGAAACGCTTCCAGCGGACGCGGCCGAGGCCGGCGTCGGCGGCGTCGGTGGGGCCGGCGGGGTCGGTCATAGGGGGACTCCTGGGGGGTCGGGGGTACGGGCGGGAGGCGCCCGGTGATGCGGGTCACGTGCGTGACGGTGAGTGCAAGTTACCCTCAAGTACTTACTTGCGGCAAACCCGTACAGAGAACTCAAAGGTAAAGAATCCGGGCAGGTGACCTGCGGGAATGATCACGGCCGCCGCTCGCCTCCCGCTTCGGGACGGGCCGTAATCCACTACTGTAAGTAGTCACTGACGAACGTCCGAAACCCCGGCAGGGCAGGGGTTCGCGGAGCCTCGGGCGAGAGGCGGCCCCGGTGGGGGACGCGCCGGGCCGGCCCTCAGTGAGGAACGCGCCGGGACGCCGGTGAGGGACGCGCGGGGTCAGCTCCCGGCGGAGAAGGCGTCGAGGGCGAGCCGCAGATCGGCGACGCTCGCGTCGAGGTCGTCGGCGGGCTCCCCGGACCGCATCCGGGCCAGCGCGTCCTCGACGCGGGAGACCCGCTCGTCCAGCGCCTCCAGCAGCCCGCCGCAGCCGCCCTCCGGCGCCTCGTCCGTCCCGGCGCCGTGCTCGGCGAGGGTGCGGCGCAGCAGCGCCGCCTGCCGCCGCAGCTCCAGGTTGCTGCGGTGCAGGTCGAGGAAGACCGACACCTTGGCGCGCAGCAGCCACGGGTCGAACGGCTTGGTCAGGAAGTCGACCGCGCCCGCCGCGTAGCCGCGGTACGCCTGCTCGCTCTCGCCGCCCGCCGCGGTCAGGAAGATGATCGGGATGTCCCGGGTGCGCGGCCGGGACTTGATGTGCTGGGCGGTCTCGAAACCGTCCATCCCCGGCATCACCACGTCCAGCAGGATCAGCGCGAAGTCGTCGCCCAGCAGCTCCTTGAGGGCCGCCTGCCCGGACGAGGCGGGCACCACCTCGACCGGCAGCGCGTCGAGCACCGCCGCCAGGGCGGTGAGGTTCTCCTCACGGTCGTCGACGGCGAGGATCCTCGTGTCGTGCGGCACCGGACTCCTTCTTCGGTGACGGCCTGTGCGTTCCACCTTGTCATGTCACCACGGACGCGAACAGTGAATCGCGACAGAGTGCGAATTTCCAGGGCAGGGGCCCGTGCCGGGGGACACCGGGCGCGCCCGCCCGTCCCCTTTCTAGGGCAGCCAGCCCGGCTTGACCAGTCCCGACTCATAGGCGAACACCACGAGCTGCGCCCGGTCCCGCGCGCCGAGCTTCACCATCGTGCGGCTGACGTGCGTCTTCGCCGTCGCCGGGCTCACCACCAGGCGGGTCGCGATCTCCTCGTTCGACAGGCCCTCGCCGACCAGCGCCATCACCTCGCGCTCCCGGTCGGTGAGCGCGTTCAGCCGCGGCGACGGCGCCGGCTCCTTCGCCCGCGCCGCGAACTCGGCGATCAGCCGCCGGGTCACGCCCGGCGACAGCAGCGCGTCCCCGGCCGCGACCGCCCGCACCGCGTGGATCAGCTCGACCGGCTCGGTGTCCTTGACCAGGAACCCGCTGGCGCCGCCGCGCAGCGCCTCGAAGACGTACTCGTCCAGCTCGAACGTGGTCAAGATCACGATCTTGACGTCGCCGAGCCGGTCGTCGGAGGCGATCCGGCGGGTCGCGGCGAGGCCGTCCAGGCCCGGCATCCGGATGTCCATCAGGATCACGTCCGGGCGCAGCCGGCGCGCCTGCGCGACGGCCTCCTCGCCGTCGCTCGCCTCGCCGGCCACCTCGATGTCGTCCTGGGCGTCCAGCAGCGCCCGGAACCCCGCCCGGACCAGCACCTGGTCGTCGGCGAGCAGCACCTTGATCATCGACCGCCCCTCTCCGCGGGAGTCCCCTCACCGGCGCCGGTGGGGCCGTCGCCGTCCGCCGCGTCCTGCGGCTCGCCGGTGAGCGGCAGCGCCGCCCGGACGGCGAACCCGCCGCCCGCCCGCGGCCCGGCGTCGAACGTCCCACCGAGCGCGGCGGCCCGCTCCCGCATGCCGCGGATGCCGCTGCCGCCCGGATGGTCGTCCAGCAGGGAGACGCCCCGCCCGTCGTCCTCGACCCGCACCTCGATCTCCCGCTCACGGTAGGCGATGCGGACCCGCACCGTCACCGGGCCCGGACCGGCGTGCCGGGTCACGTTCGTCAGCGACTCCTGGACGATCCGGAACGCGGCGAGGTCGGCCCCCGCAGGCAGCGGGCGGCGCTCCCCGGTGATCTCGGCGTCCACCGCGAGCCCGGCGGAGCGGGCGCGGGCGAGCAGGTCGTCCAGCCGGCCGAGCCCGGCGGTGGGGGAGCGCGGCGCGGTCTCGCCCTGCGCCCGCAGCGCCCCGATCACCGACCGCATCTCGGTCAGCGCCTCCTTGCTCGCCTCCTTGATCGCGGCGAGCGCGGTGCGGGCCTGCTCGGGGTCGCCGTCCATCAGGTGCAGCGCCACCCCCGCCTGCACATTGATCATCGAGATGTTGTGCGCCAGCACGTCGTGCAGCTCGCGCGCCATCCGCAGCCGCTCCTCGCTGGCCTGCCGGCGCTCCTCCTCGGCCCGCGTGCGGGCCCGCTCGGCGGCCCGCTGCCCGGTCATCCGGACGAGCTCGGCGGTCACCAGCACCGCGAGCGACCAGCCGACGACCACGCTGACGCCGCCGACGCTCGGCTCCTCCACCGGGAACGCGCGGCCGGTCGTGCCGCGCTCCACGAACGGCACCCCGATCAGCGCGGTGATCCCGAAGTACGCCGCCACCGAGACCGCCGTCCCGGCCCAGGTGACGAGCCGGTGCCCGGCGACGATCGCGCCGAGCATCGCGACGCCGACGGCCGCGAACGCCGGGCCGTAGGGATAGGCGCGCAGGAAGTACAGGCCGGTGAGCAGGCCGGTCGCCGCGAGCGTGGGCACCGGGTACCGGCGGCGCAGCAGCAGCAGCGCAGGGCCCGCGAGGACGATCGCGAACCCGAGCGCGTCCAGGTGCGTGGTGCCGTAGCCGGGCGAGCCGTCACCCCAGCCGTGCCCGTGCCCCCAGCCGTCCCCGCTGTTCGGCGCCCGGTTCCGGGACGCGCCGTGCTGCGCCGCCATCGTCCCGAAGAACTCGACGACCAGCACGAGCAGCGGGACGACCCACACGGGCCACGTGGACGGCCGCGGCCAGTGCGCCCGGACCGCCTCCTGCGGCGGCGAAGTGCTCATTCCTGCACGTTAGGTCATCGGCGCGCGGCGGCACGTCGGCCGGGAGGAGGCAGCGGGCCTACTCCTCGGGAGGTAGGGGACCGGCCCGGGGAGGACCGCGGCGTACCGGTCATTCGGCTCTGAGATGGGCGCTGAGCCACTCCAGCACGGCCGGCAGGTGGTCGCGCCACTGCTTCAGCGTCGCCGGGTCACCGGGCACGAGGACCTTGTCGGCGTGCATCGGCGGCCTCGCCAGCGCCGCGAACTGCCCGGCCGCCTGGGCGTCGGGCCCGGTCGCCCGGGCGGCGGCCAGCACCGAGACGGGCGGCGGCGGGAGGTGCTGGAGCCGCCACGTCAGGTCCTGGTCGAGCCGGTAGGGCCCGCTGCCGCCGTAGGGGTCGTCCGGCTCCGGCGCGGCCTTCGTCCCGCCGCCCGGCGCCTTCCCCGCCCCGGCCTTGAGCTTGACGACCGTCCGGGCGTCCGTGCCGGAGCCGTCGGCGGGCGGCCCGAACCGGCCGTTCAGCGACGCGGCGGCGGTGAACCGGTCGGAGTGCAGCATCGCGAGCCGCGCGGCGCACTGCCCGCCCGTCCCGATTCCCGCGACGCCCCAGCCCGCGCGCGCCTCCGGCAGCCGGTAGGTGCCGGCCAGCGCGAGCGGCAGGTCCTGGGCGAGGAAGGTCTCGGCCTGCCCGCCCGGGACGCCCGGGAGGTCCAGGCACCCGGCCGGGCGGACGGCGCGCGATGCAGGCTCCGGCGCCCCGCCGACGGGTCCGTGCGACCTGTCCGGCGCACCCGGCCCGGACGGCCCCTGCGGCCCGCCCGGCTCATCCGGCCCGCCCGGCTTGCCGGGACCGCCGTGCACGGGGCTCGCGGACGGCGTCCGGACGGGCGCGAACCGGCGCACCGCCCCGACCGCCGCGTAGATCACCGGCTGGGCGCGGCCCGCCCGGATCGCCGCGACGGCCGCGTCGGGCAGCCTCGCCTGCCGCAGCCACGCCGTCCCGGTGTCGGACCCGGTCCCGTCGTCGGAGACGGCGATGACGACCGGCAGCCGCCGGTTCGCGTACCGGGGCTGGAAGTACTCCGGCGGGAGGTAGACGTACGCCTGCGCGCCGAGGCCGCTGCGCGCGCCCTCGACGTCCAGCCGGTCGACCCGCCCGTCCTCGGCGGGGTCGCGCTGGTGCCCGCGCCGCTTCGGCCCGAGCTCCGTCGCCTCCCGGTGCACCAGCCCGGCCGGCGCCGCCTCGGCGCCGCGGCTCGGCTGCACCTGCTTCACCGTCGCGCTCGTGGTGGTGCCGCCGAGCAGGTCGTCCCACGTCGCGTAGAACACGAAGTACCGGTTGACCAGCAGCACGACCGCGGCGGTCAGCAGCGCCTGCGAGCCCAGCAGCAGCCCCGTCCGGGCCGCCACCGGGCGGACGCCGCGCCCGGCGAACCGCGGCCAGAGCACCAGCGCGGCGACGACGCACGCCGCGGCGGGCGCGCACACAAGGACGAGGAACGCCGCACTGACCGGCTGCATCATTCCCCCTTGAGGTGCGCGCTCAGCCACGCGATCGACGGCGGGATGTACTTGCGGAAGGTCTTGAAGTTGTGGCCGCCGGTCGGCAGCAGCAGCTTGTCCACGACCAGCGGCGGCCGCGCCGCCCTCATGAACCGCTGCGCCGACGGGTACGTCTTCTCGCCGACGTCCGCGGACGCCACCAGCACCGACACCGGCGGCTGCGGCAGGTTCCGCAGCCGCCAGACCAGGTCGCTGCTCCGCCGGATCCGCTTGCTGCCGCCGTAGAGCTCGCGGGTGGTGCGGTCGAGCAGCGCGTCGAAGTGCCCGGCCATGCTCGCGGCGGCGGAGAACCGGTCGGAGTGCAGCAGCAGGAGCTTGGCGGCGCAGAACCCGCCGGTCGAGTATCCGGCGAGGCCCCAGCCGGTGCGGGTGCGCGCCGTCCGGTACGCCCCCGAGACCGCCTCGGGGACGTCCTGCGCGAAGAACGTCTCGACCTGGGGGCCGCCGGGCACGTCGGCGCACTCGGTGTCCCAGCCCTCCTCCACGGTCGGCCGCATCATCACGTAGATCATCGGCTGGATCCGGCCGGCGGCGAGGGCCTTCGCGGCGTCCTCGGGGATGTGCCCCTTGTCGATCCACACCATCCGGTCGGCGGCGGGGTAGCCGGCGATGAGCAGCACGACGGGGAAGCGGCGCGCCGCGTAGGCGGGCTGGAAGTACTGCGGCGGGAGGTAGACGTACGCCTCGGCGGAGATCCCGGTGCGGATCCCCCGGATGTCGAGGTGCTCGACCTGGCCGTCGCGCGCGGCCACGTGCCCGCCCTTGCCGCCCGGGTCGAGGTCGGTCCGCACCTTCCGGATCGCCTGGCTCGCGGCCACCGCCCCGGCGCCGCCGGGCGGCGGGTGCTGCGCCTGCGTCGCCTTCCCGCCCGCCGCGCTCAGCAGGTCGCGCCACGAGCCGTAGAAGAGGTAGTAGGTGTTCACCGACGCCAGCAGCGTCAGCAGGACGGCGACCTGGCAGCCGGCCAGCAGCGCCGCCCGGCTCGCGACGGCGCGGACGCCGCCGCCCGCGGCGCGCGGCCACAGCCACACGGTGCCCGCCAGGCACGCCGCCGTGAGCAGCGACAGCACGGCGAGCAGCCCCGAACCCGTCAGTCCCACAACCAGCCCCCTCCGGTGCCGCGCCCGGGATGCGGGCGCGCAACGGGCGACTCTGCCGGGATACGGCGGAGTCCCGATCGAAGTTCAGCGAACGGCCCCTCGCCGGTGGACCGTTCCGGTGCGGCCGCCGGCGCGGCGCGGAACCGCTGGTCGGCGGTCCGGGGCCGGTTCTGGGGACGCTGAGGAGGCGGCGGTAGGACGCCGCGATCCGGTGAGATGGCGCACAGTGCGCTCGGGCCCGCCCTCAGCCGTTCCAGCGGATCGGCAGCCGCTCGAAACCGTGACGGGCACTGGACCGCGACATTACCGGTTCCCCCGCCGGTTGCGCGAGCGCCGGCCGCTCCAGCAGCGCGACCAGGAACGCCCGCAGGTGCGCCCGGGCCAGGCGCGCGCCCAGGCAGGCGCGCCGGCCGGTGCCGAAGCACAGGTGCGGCCGCCCGCCCTCCGCGAACCGGTCGGGCACGAACCGGCCGGGGTCGGGGAAGACGTCCTCGTCGTGGTTGGCCGACACCAGCCACAGCGCCACCCGCTCGCCGGGCAGCAGCGGCACCCCGCCGACCTCCGTCGCGCGCCGGACCCGCCGCCGCACCTGGAGCACCGGCGTCCACCAGCGCAGCATCTCCTCGACGGCGCTGTCGATCAGCCGCTCGTCGCCGCGGTCCGCGCGGAGCCGGGCGTACTGGTCCGGATGGCGCAGCAGGGCGTGCAGACCGCCGGCGAGGGTGTTGCGCAGCGTCTCCGGCAGGTCGTGCGCGACCTGGCGGACGAAGTCCACCGCGTCGCCGGGCGGGATCCGGTCCAGCATCGCGGCCATGGGCGGGTCCATGTCGATCGGCGCGCGGCCCGGCTCGTCGTCGGGGATCGCGTCGGGATCGGGACGCCCCGCCGGGCGGCCACCGCGCCCGCTCATGCCGCCGGGTCGTCCGGTGCCGTCGGGCGGTTCCGTCCGGGGGCCGTGCAGGACGCCGTCGTCCTCCGGCGGGAACAGTTGCGGGCGCGTGAGGGCGTGCTGGACGTCGGCATACCGCAGCACCGCCCAGGCGCCCGGCCGCTCCGCCGCGCCCGCGTCCTGCCAGACGACCGGCGTCCGCGAGCGCAGCCGGTCGAGCCGGTCGTGCGGGACGCCGCGCGCGAAGGCGTCCGCGCAGCCGAGGACCGCCGCGTCCGAGACGGGCAGCGCGCCTCCCCGTCGAGGCATGGGAACCCCTCCCTCCCAGGTGGACGCTAACGCGTCCCGGCCGAACCCCGTATGTCCGGATTCGGCCGTCCCCCGCCATGTGTCAGCCCGCCAGCCACTCACCCGTCTCGACGCTGACCAGCCCGTGCCGGGCCGCCTCGATCACCGCCTCCCGCTGCGAGTGCACGCCCAGCTTGCTCAGCACGCTCTGCACGTGGCTGCGCGCGGTGCTGCGGGTGACGCCCATCGCCTTGGCCAGCGCCTGGGTGGACTCGCCGCGCGCGAGCCGCGTCAGGACCTCCCGCTCGCGCGGGGTGAGGAACCGCGCCACCCGCTGCGCCTGGCTGCGCGGCCGGACGGCGTCGGCGCGGGCGGCCTGGTCCACGACGACCTCCCCGTCCGCGACCCGGCGCAGCACGGCGAGGATGTCGCCGGCCTGCTGGCCCTTGTGCGCGAACCCGCGCACGCCCGCGGCGACGCCCTCCTCCAGGACGTGCCGCTCCAGGAAGCCGGTCAGCACCACGAACTGCGTCTGCGGGGCGGCGGCGCGCAGCCGCGGCATCCAGTCCAGCGCGGTGCCGGACGGGAAGTGCAGGTCGATCAGGCAGACGTCGGCCTGCCTGCCGCGCAGCACCGGCAGCGCCTCCTCGGGCGAGTAGGCGACGCCGACCACCACGTGCCCCGCGTCCGACAGGACCAGCGACAGCGAGTCGGCGAAGACGGCGTGGTCGTCGCAGATGATCACTCTCATGGGTGCGGCCGCCAGTCGTCGGCGTGCTGCGCCGGGTCGTACGGCGGCTCCGGGTCGCGGAGCGGCGGGGCCGACGGCAGCAGCATGCGCACCCGCGCCCCGCCCATCTCGCAGGTGCGGATCTCCAGGCTGCCGCCGTAGCCGGAGATGAGGTCGTGGACGATGCCGAGGCCGAGCGAGGCCAGCCCGCGCCGCCCCCCGCCGGTGCCCGGACCGGCGCCGAACCCGGGGCCGTCGTCGTCGACCTGGATGACGACCCAGCCCTGGTCGGCCTCGACCCGGACGTTGACGCGGCCCTCGGCGACGCGGCACGCGTTGTCGAGGACGTTGCGGACGGCCCGCCACAGCGCGACGGGGTCCATGTGCGCCCACGCCTCGCCGCCGCCGAAGCAGACCTCGTGCGGGGTGGCGAGCCGCATGCCGGTCACGACCTCGGCGGTCAGCTCGTCCACCCGGATCCGCTCCGGGCTCGGCATGGGCTGGTCGTCGTCGTCCTCGTCGAGCCGGCGCAGCAGGTGGTCGAGCCACCGGGTCTCGCCGAGCAGCTGCTCGATCCGCGCGCGGCTGCCGTCGCCGACGTCCTCGGCGACGACGACCGCCGACGCCAGCATGATGATCGTGCCGAGCTCGTGCCGGATGTCGTGCCGCAGCCGCCGCTTCCACAGGGCGTGCTCGCCGGCCGTCTCCGGCGCGGCCGGCGGATCGGGCCGCGCGTCCTCCCGCACGGCCTCGCGCCCGTCCTCCCGCGGGGGAGCGGCGGCGAGCGTCCCCACGCCCGCGCCGGCTCCCGGGGAGGACCGTGACCGCCCGTTGATCATGAATGGACCCCCGTCCCTATTTACCAGCACCGCCTTCGACGGTCACCCCGCGTGCCGGGTCGTGTCCAGTCAATTGACCGCAACAGACCGGTCTCTGACCGGAAGTGGACATGCGTCGATCCGGGTAAACTCGGGTCTTTCTCCGAGCGTCTAAGTCAGGATTGTCAGTTCGGCTTGTGGCATTTCCTTCATGCCTACGGCGTAGCCGCTTTGCGCATTCGGGCGGGTGCGGCGGCGGGGCCGGCGAGGGACAGTCTCGGTATGCCGACGGTCACATTTATCGGACACGCGGGGGTGTCGGTGCACGCCCGGGCGTTCCACCTGCTCGCAGACCCGTGGCTCGCTCCGACGGGGGCCTTTATCGGGGCCTGGCACCAGTACCCCAGAAACGATCACCTCGACACCGATCGGTTGCTCGCCGCGGACTGGGTGGCGGTCTCGCACGAGCACCTTGATCATTTCGACCCCTGGGTCATCGGCCGGCTTCCGCAGCGGACCCGGATCCTCATTCCGCGCTATCCGGGCCCGGCCTTCCGGGAACGGATGGCGGAAGCCGCGGGTTCCCGCCAGGTAATCGAGATAGAGCCCTGGGAGAAATTCCCGCTCGACAATCGGGGCTCCTGGATAACGGTCATTCCGGAACTCTCCCCTATGTGCCATGACGCGGCCTTTCTCATCGTCGCGGACGGCCGCGGCATCCTGCACTGCAACGACGCCCGGCTCACCGCCGCGCAGGCCCGCCGGGCCAAGCACCTGGCGGGCGGCCGGCTCGACCTGATGGCGTTGCAGACCTCCGGCGCGTCCTGGCATCCGATCTGCTACGAGTACCCGGCCGAGGAGATGGCCAAGGTCTCGATGGACAAGCGGGTGTCGAAGCTGCGCGCCGCGCAGCGGCTCGTCCGGCAGACCCAGCCGGAGCTCGCGGTCCCGTTCGCCGGGCCGCCGTGCTTCCTGGACGGCGAGGTCGACCACCTCAACTGGGTGCTCGGCCAGCGGGACGGGGCGTTCTGCGACCCCGAGGTCTCCGCGGAGTGGCTGCGCGAGCACCTGCCGCGGCAGCGCTGGGAGTGCTTCAAGCCCGGCGACACCGTCGACCTCGACACCGGCGGGATCGTCCGGGACCCCGTCTCGGCGGAGTTCTCCTTCGCCGACGACGAGCGCCCGGCCTACCTCAAGCAGTACGCCGAGGACCGCAAGGAGCTGATCGAGGGCGTCCTCGCCGAGTACCCGGAGCCGGGCCCGGACCTGTTCGCGCGGTTCACCGCCCACTTCGAGCACCTCGGCTCGCTCAGCGACTACTTCCTCCGGCAGATCGCGATGCTGGTCCGGTTCGAGATCACCGGCCCGAACGGCGGGGTCTGGGACGTGGACTTCTCGCCGGAGGGGCTGACGGTAGGGGAGGCGTCCCCGGACGCGCGCCCGCACTACCGGATCACCACGGCCGGCCGCTGGCTGGACTCCGTGCTGACCGGCCGGATGGCCTGGGAGGACCTGCTCATCTCCTTCCGGCTCAGCCTGTACCGCGACCCGGACGTCTACAACGACTACCTGGTGGGGCTGCTCAAGCACGCGAACGCGCCCGCCCTGAACGCCGTCGAGGCGTACGAGACGGGCCGGGACGAGAGCGAGCGGATCACCGTCGAGTGGGCCGGCGGGTGCTACGACATCCCGCGGTACTGCCCGCACGCCGGCGAGGACCTGTCGGTCGGCGCGGTCATCCGCGACGGCCAGGTGCACTGCCTGGCGCACAACTTCGCGTTCGACCTGGCGACGGGCTCGTGCGTGAACGCCCGCGCCGCCAACCTGACGAGCCGCCGCGTCTCCTGACCCGGACGTCGTCACACGTGGCGAGTCGCCGTCATGCGGGCCGGCATGGCGGCGACTCGCCGCACCGCGGCGAAGGGACGCCGGCCCGGGCGTGTCCGGGTCGGGGGTTGTGGTTAAATTTCTCGTGGTTAATGGGGGATTGAAGGGGTGCGCGTGAAACGCGGGGCCTGGGCGGCTTTCAGTGTCAGGCTGAGCCGCACGTTGAATCGCAGGAAGCCGAACCGGGTGCAGCTGGGCCTGATGGCCGTGGTGTTCGTGCTGCTCATCGGCGGCATGGAGGTCCTGGCCCTGAAGGTGGGGTCGTTCAACCTGCCGTTCCCGTCGGAGGGCCATCCCGCGGTCGCGGACCACCCCACGCACTGACCGTCCCGAGCGCCGGCCTCTCCGAGGGCCGCCGGGGCCGGTCTCACTTCGCGGTGTTGCGGGCCTTCATGATGCTCTGCAGGTCGGGGTGGGCGCCGCCGGACGCGTCCGCCAGCGACGGGCACGCCCACTCGGACTGGTGCCCCCAGGAGTAGGAGATCTCGAGCCTGGGACGCGGTGCGAGCCGGTCCCAGCGGGCGAGGATCTTCCGGAACTGCGCCTGCGTCGGCAGCCAGTACTGCTTGTCGCCCTTGCTGCAGCTCTGCCCGAACGTCTGCAGGACGGGCGCGACCTGCGCGCGCGGGATGCCGGCGTCGTCGGCCAGCCGGACCATCCGGTCGATCGCCCCGATGTTGCACGAGTCCTGCACGTCCGCCGACCCCTTGCAGGGGTACGGGTCCAGGCCGTAGAGGTCGACGCCGACCCGCTTGGGTGCGAGCTGCCGCATCGGCCAGTCGGTCAGCGAGACGAACGAGACCTGGCCGGGCGCGTTCTGCCGGATGTAGTCGGCGCGGCGCCGGATCTCACCGGCGATCTTCGGGCAGCGCCCGGTGTCCGGCTCGTCGGACAGGTACCACCCGTACACCTTCGGGTTGCGCCCGTACCGCTGCACCGCCCGGGTGAACGCGCCGTAGTCGAGGTCGAAGGAGCCGCAGGTGAAGTTGCCGACCCACAGCAGCGCCTGCATCCCGTCCGGGACGCCCGCGACGAGCGAGTCGTCCGGTTTGGCGTCGACCAGGTCGTAGCCGAGCGCCTTGAGCCGCGGGTAGTCCGACGGCTGGGTGTTCAGCGCGATGCGGCGGGTCTCGCCCGGCCGGGCGGCGGGGCTGCCGGGCGTCGCGGGCGGGCCGCTGTAGGGGGCGTCGCCGCCGGACGACGACCGGTGCTGCAGGTAGAAGAGGAACCCGGCCACCAGCACCACCGCGGCCGCGACGGCCGAGACCTTGAACCGGACGTCCCGGATGTCCATGTCTCCCTTTCCCCGATGCGGGTCTCTACGCGGCGGAGCCGGGCTCCTCGGCGGGCGTGCGCGGTGCGGCGTCGGCCGCGTGCGGTGCCGCGTGCGGCGGCGAATGCGGCGGCGCGGGCTCGGGCGCCTCCTCGACGGTCCCGTCCGACGCCACCTGCAGCGGCGGGATCGTGAACCCGAGGATGTGCTTGACGGTGTCCCACAGCGCCCGCAGCGTCTGCCGCATCGACGGGTCGCGCAGGTAGATCGCGTCCACCGCGACCCGCGCCGGGACGATCCGCTCGATGTAGTTGACGAGGTCGACCTCCTCGCCGGGGCCGAGCACGTCGAAGTCGCGGAACCGGACCTCCGACACCCCGGTCAGCCCCGGCCGGTGGTCGAAGATCCACCGCGAGTCCGCGTCGTAGTGCACCGCGAGGTCGTAGGTCTCCGGGCGCGGCCCGACCAGCGTCATCTGCCCGCGCAGCACGTTCACCAGCTGCGGCAGCTCGTCCAGCGACCACTCCCGCAGCAGCTTGCCGATCCGGGTGAGCCGCGGGTCGCAGTTGGCGGTGACGGTGAGCCCGCCGACGCCCTGCCGCATCGTCCGGAACTTGTACATGGTGAACGGCCGGCCGCCCTGCCCGACGCGGGTCTGCCGGAACACCCCGGGACCCGGGCTGGACAGCCGGACCAGCAGGTAGATGAGCGCCAGCGGGACGCTGAGCAGCAGCAGCCCGGTGAGCGCGCCGGCGATGTCCAGGGCGCGGCGCGCCCCCGACGGCGCGACGCCGTCGGACGGGTCGACGGGCCGCGTGGCGAGTTCGGTGTTGTCCTCGGACATGGTCACCCCTTGCTGTGCGGAGCAGGGTCGTCGGCCGCGGCCCCGGCGGTCCTGCGGACGTGCTGGAACCAGGCGAGCAGCGCGGCGGTGGTGGCGACGAACGAGACGGACGTGGCGATCGCCGCGCCGACCGCGCCGTGCCGGGGGATGAGGATCGCGCCGAGCACGACGACGACCAGCAGGCCGATGCCCTGCCCGGTGGACGCGGCGCCGGGCCGCCCGACGCCGTACAGGTAGGCCATGATCAGCCCGGTGACGCCGAACGTGACGACGCCGGCGAGCCGGATGTAGGTGGGCACGACCGCGTCGTCGAACACGTCCCCGAAGATCCACGGCAGCGCCGTCCCGGCGACGAGCGCGAGCGGGACCGCCGCGAGCACGGACACCCCGAGCGCGGGCAGGATGAGGCGCGAGGTGCGCCGGGTCGCCTTCGCCCGGTCCTCCTTGGCGAAGTCGGGGTACAGCACGTAGTTCACGGCGAGGCCGGGCAGCTGCACCAGCTCGGCGAACTTGCTCGCGACCGTGTAGACGCCGAGCACCTTCGGGCCGGCGAGCGCGCCGAGCAGCGCCATGTCGAACCGCAGCTGGAGCAGGTCGATGAGCTGCCCGACGTAGCCGCGCACCCCGTACCCGGCGATCGTCCGGCCGAGGCGCGGGTCGGCGCGCCCCCAGCCGCGGAAGAACCCGCGGGTCGCGAGCCGCCGCGCGATCCACGCGGCCGCCGCGACGTCGGCGAGGACCAGCCCGGCGATCAGCGCGCCCGGCCCGTACCAGCCGGTGAGCAGCACCAGGTAGATCGGCACGAACACGAACTCCTCGACGGCGATGGCGAGGCTCGCGCCGGGCTGGTCGTCGGTGCCCTGCAGCAGGCCCTTGCCGACCGACACGAACCCCTGCGTGAACGACGGGGCCGCCGCGGCGAGCGTGATCCAGATCCCGAACGACTTGAAGAACACCAGGTAGGCGAGGGGGCTGAGGGCGAGCCAGCCGATCCCGCCGAGGACCGCGCCGATGACGGTCAGCCACGCCAGCGTGGGCCGCACCCGGCTCTGGTCGTAGGAGTCGCGGGCCAGGAAGTAGGGCGCGGCGCCGGGCAGCCCGGCGCTCGACAGCTGGCACAGCAGCCCCGGCAGGATCCGCACGAGCGTGAACGCGCCGACGAGCTTCGGCCCGCCGATCCGCGCGACGAGGATCGTGGCGATGCCGAGCGAGCCGAGCGCGCCGATCCGTCCCGCCATGTTCCCCGCGACGAGCGCGAGGAGCCGCCGCCGGAGCCGACCGGCCTCGGCGTCGGCGGTCAGGGCCGCCGTCGGCTGCTGGATGTCGGTCATCGGGCTCCCTCCGCGGCGGGGCCGTCCGGGTCGTCGGGGGTTCCGGCGGGCCGCCCTCCCGGGGCGGCGCGCCGTCCGAAGAGGTCGAGGGCGGCGACCAGGCCGAAGAAGGCCCAGCCGTGCCGGTAGTGCAGGGTCTGGTAGAAGAGCGCGGAGACCAGGAACACGGCGAGGAGGGCGCCGAACATCTCCGGGCGCGGGACGAGCGCCGCGTACTCGGCGGTGAGGGCGCCCCGCCGGGCGATCCGCACGCACCGCATGATCAGCACGAACAGCAGCGTGACGAGCGCGATCCCGCCGAGGAACCCGCGTTCCAGCACGGCCGCGATGTAGTCGTTGTGCGCCTCGCGGACGTACCCGTACTGCCGCGCGAGCATCTGCGGGCGGGTCTGGTTGGGGCCGATGCCCCACGGGTGCGTCTGCTCCTCCAGCATCTGGACGGTCGCGGCGTTCACCGAGCTGCGGGACTCGGTGCTCTCCCCGGTGGTGCGCCCGATGGAGTCGCGCAGCACCGGCGACATCTGGCTCGCCCGGTCCAGGTAGGGCTGGATGTCGACGGTGGTGACGACGGCGACGCCCGCGCCCGCGACGAAGAACGCCAGCGAGCCGACCGCGATCGCGTGGTGCGCCCTGCCCGCGCGGATGAGCCCGAACAGGTAGCCGAGCAGCAGCGCGACGCACAGCGCGAGGAGCCCGCCGTTGGAGCCGGTCAGCCCCTCGGCGGTCAGCAGGATCGCGCAGACCGCCCAGCGGTGCCAGGTCTTGCGCGGGTACCGGGTCGCGCGGGTGATGAAGAAGACGCAGATGAACCAGTTGGAGGCGTAGTTCGCGTCGCCGAAGGTGAACATCGCGCGCTCGCCGTCGAGCTGCTTGCCGGACATCGCCTCGATCCCGAGGACCATCCCCAGGATCTCGATGACCGCGTAGAGCGTGCCGATCGCCACGAACGCGCGCAGCGCGAGCCGCAGCGCCTTCGGATCGCGGCCGAGGTTGGCGATGCACACCGCCCACATCAGTACGAACAGGTCCTTGACCAGGGTGAGCGTGCCGGCCTGGTTGACGACCGCGGCGATCCCGCCGGCGATGATCGTCATCAGGGTGGGGACGAGGAACGGCCAGCGCACCGGCAGCCCCCGGCCGCTCGCCCACAGCAGCGTCACCGCGACCAGACCGATGAGCGCGAGGTCCGGCAGCCCGGTGTTGCCGGGGCCCGGCGGCAGGCCCGCCGGCATCAGCATCGGCAGCGACGCGATGCCGAGCACCAGGGCGACCGACGTCAGCGGCCACCGCCGCCGGAGCACCGGGAGCTCCGGCCCGGCGGAGGCTCCGGCGTCCGGCGGGGTGCCCGGCGGCGCGTCGGGGGGCGCTTTGGTCAGGACGGTCATGGGCGCTTGGAGCCTCCTCGGTAGGTCTCGTCCAGGACGGTCCCGAGGTGCGCGGGGGAGAACCAGTCGCCGATCCGGGCGCGGGCCCGCTCGGCCATCCGCGCGGCGGCGGCCGGGTCGTCCAGCAGCGCGCCGATCGCGCCGGCGAGCCGCTCGGGGTCCTCCGGCGGGACGAGCATCCCGGTCTCCCCGGCCAGCACCAGGTCCTGGTTGGACGGGACGGCCGTCGCGACCAGCGGGATCCCCGCGCCGATCGCCTCGACCAGCACGCACGGCAGGCCCTCCCACCGGGACGGCATCGCCATCAGGTCGAACGCCGGCAGCACCTCGGCGACGTCGTCGCGGTGCCCGAGCCACCGCATCCGCTCCCCGATGCCGAGCTTCGCGGTCAGGGCGTCCAGCTCGTCCGCCATCGGGCCGCCGCCGACCCACAGCCCGAACACGTCGTCGGGCAGCCGCGCGAGGGCCTTCGCGAAGATCTCCGGGCCCTTCTGGAACGTCAGCCGGCCGATCGCGCCGACGACCTTCACCCCGAGCGGCAGGTCGAGGCGGCGGCGCGCCTGCGCCCGGGACCCCGCCGCGGTCGCGTAGGCGTCCACGTCCACCGCGGGCCACGACAGCCGGATCCGCTCCGGCGTGGCGAGGCCGAGCCGCAGCGCCGTCGTCACCGTCTCCGACCCGATCGCGAGGAACGCGTCGGTGCGCTTCGCGGCGATCCGCTCGAGCCGGATGTAGACGCGGCGCCGCGCCCACGACTGGAACTCGTTGAACGGGAACCCGTGCCAGGTGTGGACTATTCGAGGGACGCCCGCGCGGGCCGCCGCGACCCGGCCGATCACGCCGCCCTTCGCGCTGTGGGTGTGGACGACGTCGTAGCGCCCCTCGGCGAGCACCCGCGTCAGCGTCTTCAGCGCGGCGAGGTCGTCGCGCGGCGAGATCTGCGGGACCAGCGGCCCCACCTGCACGATCTCCATCCCGGCGGCGTGCGCGGCGGGGGTCAGGTCGCCCGCCGCCGCGTTCTCGATCGCCTCGTCCCCGTACAGGACGGTGTCCCTCGTCGCGCGCGCCTCCCCGTTCGAGGCGACGCTGTCCATGCCGACGCCGCCGGTGACGATCGCGCGCTCGTACTCCCCGGCCGGCAGCGCCAGCGCGCCGTTCAGCGCCACCTGGCCGGCGCCGCCGTTGAACCGGGTGATCACCGTGGCGACTCGGAGCTTCCTGGTCGTACTCAACGCGCACCTCACAGGCCGGGAGGATCGGGGCTGCACCCCGCGTCACATAGACAAGAAGGTCCGGGCGGCGGCGGGTCGCCGGCCGGCAGCGGGCGCCGCACCGGGTGGTACTCCGGCAGCAGCCGGCGCAGCAGCAGCCGGACCCGGCCGTCGTCGCCGGCGCCGGCCGCCGCCGCGAGCTCGTCCAGCAGCTGCGGCAGCCCGGCGGGCGGCGGCGCCGGACGGGTCGCCCAGATCTTCGGATGCGCGGTGCGGATCCGCCGCTCGGAGTCGGCGAACGCCTTCTCCGCGAGCTTCTCGCCGGGGCCGAGCCCGCTGAACCGGATCGTCACCTCCGGCAGCCGCAGCTGCTCGGCGTACCGGTGGACCAGCTCGACGACCGGGACGGGACGGCCCATGTCCAGCACGAACGTCTCCGCCTCCTCCGCCAGCGCCGCCGCCTCGATCAGCAGCCCCGCCGCCTCGGCCACCGTCATGAAGTGCCGCGCGACCTCCGGATGCGTGATCGTCACGACCTCGCCGGAGGAGATGCGGTGCGCGAGCACGCTGAGCAGCGCCCCCGCCTCGCCGATGACGTTGCCGACGCGGACCGCCGCGAAGCACGTCGGGCCGCCCGTCGCGGTCTGCAGCAGCAGCTCCCCGAGCCGCATCGTCGCGCCGAACACCGAGGTCGGCTCGGCGGCCTTGTCGGAGGAGACGAACACCATCCGCTGGACGTCGTGCCGGACCGCGCTGTCGACCGCGTGCCGGGTGCCGACGACGTTGTCGGCGACGCCCCGGCACGGGTCCTGCTCCACCTTCGCCAGCTCGTTCTGGCCGGCGGTGTGGAACAGCAGGTCGGGACGGGCGTCCCGGACGACCCGGTCGACGCGGGCGCCGTCGCGCACGTCCGCCTCGGCGAGCGTGACCCGGACCCCGCCGGCGTCCCCGCCGGCCTCGGCGGCCTCCGCGGCCAGCTCCCGGCCGAGCCGGGCGAGCCCGGCCGCGTCCTTGTCGACCAGGCACAGCGCCTCCGGCTCCAGCCGCCGGACCTGCCGGCACAGCGCCGACCCGACCGTCCCGCAGGCGCCGGTGACCAGCACGCGCCGGCCCCGGACGAGGCGCCGGCCGCGCAGCCCGGCCAGCGCCACCTCGTCCCGCCCCATCAGCAGCGCGAGCGGGCTGACCGGGGGGACGGGCTGGGGCGGGACGTCCCTGCGGGCCAGGCGCGGCGGGAACCAACGCACGGTCAGCTCCGGGCCCGCAGCGCCTCGGTGAGTGCGGCGATGACGCGGTCCTGTCCGTCGGACGTGAGGCCCGGATACAGCGGCAGCGACAGCAGCTCCTCGCCGACCCGGTCCGTCACCGGCACCCGCGCGCACTCGTCGGCGCCGAGGATGTCCCGGTACGACGTCATCTGGTTCGCGGGGATGAAGTGGACGGACGTCGACACGCCCGCCGCCTCCAGCTCCGCGCTGATCGCGTCCCGGTCCTGGACCCGCACCTGGTAGAGATGCCACGCGTGCTGGATCCCGTCGAGGTTCCGCTGCGGCAGCGTCAGGCCGGGCAGGCCGCGGAACGCCGCGTCGTAGGCGGCGACGATCTCCGCCCGGCGCCGCTGCCATTCCGGCAGCGCGGCGAGCTGCGCCCGCCCGATCGACGCCTGCACGTCCGTCATGTTCGCCTTGAGGCCGATCTGCTTCACGTCGTACCGCCAGCTGCCGCCCGGCAGGTACCGCTTCCACGAGTCCTTGCTCATCCCGTGCAGCCGCATCGCGCGGACCTTCTCCTGCAGCCCCTCGTCGCTCGTCGCGATGGCGCCGCCCTCGCCGATCGGCATGTTCTTGGTGGCGTAGAAGGAGAAGCACGCCGCGAACGACTCCGACCCGACGGGCTTCCCGCCGCGCGCCGCGCCGGGACCGTGCGCCGCGTCCTCGATGACCCGCGTCCGGTCCAGCCCGGCCGCCGCCGTCAGCGCCGCCACGTCCACCGGGTAGCCGCCCTGGTTCTGCACGATCATCGCCGCCGGGGTCACCCGCGCCGCCGCGGCCGCGACCGTCTCGGCGCTCGGCACCAGCGTGTCCTCGTCGATGTCGACCAGCACCGGCCGGTGCCCCGCGTGCAGGATCGCGTTGATCGCGCCGCAGAACGTCAGGCTCGGCGTCAGCACCGCCGACCCCGGCGGCAGCTCAAGCGCGCGCAGGCACAGCTCCAGCGCGGTCGTGCACGAGGCGACCGCGACGACGTGCGCGGCGCCCAGATAGTCGGCGAACTCCTGCTCGAACGCGGCGGTCTGCGGGCCCGTGGTGATCCACCCCGAGTCGAGCACCTTCACCACGGCGTCCGACACCTCGCCGGACACCGACGGGATCGTGAACGGAACGGTGGACTGACCGGCTGAACTCATTGCTACCCCTTGATCTTGCGGGACGTGGCGATGACGCCGAGGAGCGGCCAGCCGGACGCGGCGACCAGGTCCCGGACCGTCTCCAGCCCCGACACCCGCGTCACCGGACCGACCACCACGACCACCCCGACCTCGTCGTCCGAGCCCGGATCGATGTCCTCGAACGCGTGCACGTGGCAGACCGCGCGCGCCGGCACCGGAACGGGCTGGGTGATCTCCGACGGGGAGACCGCCTCGCCGGACTTCTTCGTCATCACGGCGGTGCCGCCCCCGGCGCGGACCACCGACCTGCTCTTGCCCGTGCCGGGCCCGGAGCTGTTCAGCGACGGGCCGTCGCCCGGCTCGTCGCCGGACCCGTCGTCCTTCCCCGGCCGGCCGCCCTTCGGCTTCGCGGCGGCGCCGGTCACGGTGCCGCCGCCGTCGCCCTCGCCCGGACGCTGCCGGACGGGACGGGCGCCGACCACCTTCGTCCGGTCCCCGTACACCGCCGACGCCACCGACGACACCAGGTCGGCGGGCAGCGGGCCGGGCGCGCCGACCAGGGTGACCTGCCCGACCTCCTCCTTGCGGGCGGCGAGCCGGACCCGCCGGCCGAGGTCGGCGAGCTCCGCCGGGCCCTTGTCGGCCCAGCCGAGCAGCGGGACGCCGAGCCGCCGCGCGACCCGCCGCTGCCCGGGGATCGTGGGGCGGGCCATCTCGTTCAGCACCGCGATCAGGATCCCGGCGATCAGCCCGACCAGGCCCGCGACGACCGCCATCATGACCGCCGGGTCGCTCTTCGGCGCCAGCACCGCCGGCTGCACCACCGAGGCGTTGCCCGCCGCCAGCAGCTGCGCCTGCAGGTCCGACCGGTTCGACCGCAGGTCCGTCAGCTCCGCCTGCACCCGCTCCCGCTCGTTCGCGGCGCCGATGTCGGGGTTGGGCTGCGCGCCGGCCCGCCGCGACAGCGGCCCGAGCTTCTTCTCCAGGTCCCGGACCCGCTTGTCGATGTCGCCGAGCTGCCGGTTGATCGCGCCCTGGTTGGAGTCGTTGATCTCCTTCACCACGGCGGCGCCGATCGCGTCGGTCAGCTTCCGCGCGGCCTGCGGGTCCTTGTCCTTCACCGACAGCTCGACGACCGTGGAGGTGCCGAGCCCGGCGACCCCGATGTCCTTGGCGAGCTTGGTGGTGGACCGGTGCAGCCGCAGCTGTCCCAGCACCCCGGCCAGCAGGTTGTCGCTGGTCGCGAACGCCTTCACCTGGCTGACCTCGGTGCTGACGCCCGCGTCCCCGGCCGCCGCGTCCGCCGCCTTCGCGGTGGCCTGCAGGCGCGTCTTCGCGACCGCGGGCGGGTCCTGCCGGCTCATCACGCCGCCCACCAGCACCAGCGGGACGACCGTCATGACCAGCAGGAGCGCCCAGTAGCTGCGGGCGACGCGCGCCGCGACCTCATCGATCTCCACGGGTCTCCCCTCCGGCATGCGGCTTCGTAGGGCCGAGCGTAGGAAGGCCCGATGCCGCCCGAATCGCCCAAACGACGACCCCCCACTACGCCGTTTGCATCAGGCCCCGCTCGGCTCGGCGCGGCTCGGCCCGGCGCGGCTCGGCGGCGGCGCGGCCCGGCGGGGGCTCAGCCCTCGCCGGAGCCCGGGCGCATCCCGGCGCGCATCGCGAGCGTGATCGCCTCCAGCGCCGAGTGCAGGTCGAGCTTCGCCAGCAGGTTCTGCGTGTGGGTGCGGACGGTGTTGGCCGACAGCCCCAGCCGCTCGGCGATCTCCGCGCGGCCGAGGCCGTCGACCATGCACTGCAGCACCTCGCGCTCGCGCGGCGTCAGCTCCGCCAGCAGCCGGGCGCCGCCGCCGTCCCGCGCGTCGCCCGCGACGAGCCGGCGCAGCACCTCGCCCAGCACCTCCGGCGGGATCCAGCCGCCCTGCCGCGCCGCCGACCGGATCACCCGCGCGACCAGGTCGGCGCCCTCGGTCTTCGACAGCCAGCCGACCGCGCCGCGCCGCACCGCCTGCACCAGCGTGTCCAGGTCGCTCATCGCCGTCAGCACCACCACCCGCACGTCGGGGTGGTCCTCGCGGACGCGGTCCAGGACGTCCAGGCCGCTCTCGGCGCCCAGCGTCATGTCCAGCACGATCACCTGCGGCCGCTCGGTGCCGGCGAGCGCCAGCGCGCGCCGGACGTCCGCGGCGATCGGCAGGATCACCAGATCGGGTTCGCGGCCCAGCCGGGCGGCGAGCGCCTCGGCGAACAGCGCGTGGTCGTCCACGATCAGGACCCGGATCGGTTGCATCCACCGACGATGACCGGTGCGGCGGCGATGCGGATCCTGCAAACGCTGTAGTCGTTTCGGACATGCCGCGGCGCCCCGGGCACCGGGCACGGAACCCGGCTCGCGCGCCCGCCCGGGGATCTTCGCAGGTGGCGGGTGCGCGCGGGAGGAACCGTGCGCGGACGCCCCGTACCGGGTGCCGGTTCACCGCCGTCCGGTGCCGGTCAACCTGGAGGGCGCGCCGTTGACCATCCGGGGCCGCCTGCTGATCCTGTGCGTGACCGAGCAGGGACGCACTGGCTCAGGGGATGCCACTATGAAAGTCCTGATCACAGGGGGAGCCGGGTTCATCGGCAGCACGATCGCGTCCGCGTTCGCCGAACGCGGGGTCACGCCGGTGGTGCTCGACAGCCTCATCACCGGCCGGCAGGAGTTCACCGACGGGAAGATCTTCTACCAGGGCGACATCGGCGACGGGGAGCTGGTCGACACGATCTTCCGGGAGCATCCGGACATCACCGTCGCCGTGCACTGCGCGGCGCTGATCGTGGTGCCCGACTCGATGGCGGACCCGCTCCGCTACTACCGCGTCAACCTGGGCCGCACCCGCGACTTCGCCGAGCACCTCGTCCGCAACGGCTGCGACCGGATGATCTTCGCGTCGACCGCGGGCATGTACCGGCCGGAGGCCGACCTGTCGGTGACGGAGACCTCGGCGCTGGAGCCGCAGAACCCCTACACCCGCTCGAAGATGATGGCCGAGCTGATGCTGGAGGACGTCTGCCGCGCCACCTCGCTGCGGGTCGTCTCGCTGCGCTACCTCAACCCGATCGGCGCCGACCCGCAGCTGCGCACCGGCCTGCAGAACAGCAAGCCGACGCACGCGCTCGGCAAGATGATCGAGTCGTACGAGCTGGGCGTCCCGTTCAAGATCACCGGGGTGGACTGGGACACCCGCGACGGCACCGCGATCCGCGACTACATCCACGTCTGGGACATCGCCCGCGCGTTCTGCGAGGCGGCGGACCGGTTCGACTCGATCGTCCCGCCGCTGCGGCCGGCCGGGGAGGGCTCCGGCTACGAGGTGATCAACCTCGGCACCGGCGACGGCACCACCGTCCGGGAGCTGGTCGAGGCGTTCCGCGAGGTCGTCGGGGACGCGTTCGTCGCGGAGGAGGCCCCGGCGCGGCTCGGCGACGTCGTCGGCGCGTTCGTCCGGCCCGACAAGGCGTGGGACCTGCTGCGCTGGAAGCCCGAGTACACGATCGAGGACGCCATCCGGCACTCCCTGCAGTGGGCCGAGCGGCGCCGGGAGCTCGACGTCGCCTGAGCCGCGCCTCCCCGGCGGCCCCGCGCGGCCGCCGCGGCGGCGCACCGACCCGCCCGCCCGGGGCTCGTCCGGTCCCCGACCCTTCCGCTGGAGGGGACCGGACGAGCGGTGCGCCCGCGCACGCGCAAGGCCCTATGCTGGCGGCGCATGACCAAGATCATCGATTATGGGCGGTTCGCGGAACGGCTCGCCGCGGACCGGCCGCGCTGGGCGCTGCTCGACGAGGTGCAGCGCGAATGGGGGTACCGGGACCCCGGCGGCGACCCGCTGGCGAGCCGGGAGGACGAGGCCCCCGGATACGAGCCGGACGAACCGGTTCCCGCCGCGCTCCTGGAATGGTGGGACTCGCCGTTCAACTCCTTCGCCATGCGGCCGCGCCTCTACTGGACCCACCCGCAGTGGCCGCCGTCCGCCCCCGACTCCGTCGACGACCCGCCGGGCGACGCCGTCCGCGTCATCATGGCCGAGTACCAGTGGGTCAACCAGTGGGGATACCTGGCCTCCGAGGCCGCCCAGGACGACCCGAAGGTCGTGGTCAACACCGCCGGCGGCTGGACGACGCAGAGCCGCTCCGTCTCCGAGTTCTTCCTGCAACTGGCGCTCGAACGGCTGCCCTCGCACTTCGGCTGGAGCATCCGGGTGCCGCGCGAGACCGTCGACGGCGACCCCGGGATCGTGGCGCGGCTGCGGGAGCACTACCGCGACATGGGCCTGCTGCCCTGGCAGGAGATGGGCACCGACGCGCTGTCGTACGGGGCGCCGGACGCGATCATCCGGCACGGCCGCGGGCCCGGCGCCGACTTCGCGATCGTCGTCCACGCCCGGACCCGCCGAGCCCTCGTCGACGTGCTGGACACGCTCGGGCTGACCTGGTCCGACGACGACATCGCCGCGCCCGCCGAGGTGCCGCCGCCGACCGAGGACCTCGGCCCCGCGACGTTCGCCGGTGACGACGAGCGCTGGACGGCCGCCGCCGCCCCGGCCGCCTCCGCCGTCCCCGCCCTCCCCGACGTCGCCGCGCTCCGCGACCTGCCGGACCGCACGTCCGCCGGCACCGACCGCGACCGGACGGCGGCCGCCGCCGGCACCTCCGCGGGCCACGTCCACGTGTGGGACGCCGCCGGCGCCGAGATCGGCGCCGAGAAGCTGCACCGCGCGCCGGTCACCGCCGTCACCTGCGTCCGCGACGCCGATGAGCTGACCGTCGTCAGCGGCGACGCGAACGGCGTCCTGCGCCGCTGGAAGCCCGGCGTCGGGGTGTTCTCCCGGGCCTTCGCGCACCGCGACGCGCCGGTGGCCGCGCTGGCCGGCGCGACCCTGGAGACCGGCGGCGCCGTCGCCGCCGCCTGGGCCGACGGGCTCGTCCGGATCTGGGACCTGGCCACCCGATCGGTCGCGGACCTGCGCATCGGCACCGGCATCGAGGCCCTCGGCCTGCGGCCCGAGGGCGTCCTGCACGTGACCGCCACCGGGGGGTCGGCCGCGCTCCGCCTCGACCTGGACCGCCTCTGGCCGGACCGGGACTTCCGTTCGCGGATCGACCGGATCGCCTGGAAGGACCTCTGGTCCAACCACGGCCCGGCCGTGGAGGTGCCCGGCCTGCTCGGCACGCTCGCCTCCGACGACGAGGACGCGGCGCAGGCCGCGGTCAAACGCCTCTACGAACTCCTGGTCGACCGGCGCGGGCCGAACGCCGCGGCCGCGCCCGCCGTCCCGTTCCTGGTGGAGCGGATGCTGGTGCCCGGCAACCGGGCCCGCAACACCCTCCTGCTCCTCATCGCCGACATCGCGGACGGCCCCGGCGACGAGCGGGAGGCGGTCAAGGCGGCGGTCCCGTCCCTGCGGCACCTGCTCGACGACGACCACCCGTCCATCCGCTGGGCGGCCAACGAGCTCGTCCGCATCTGCGAAGCGTGACCCGCCCGCCCGGCCCCCGGCTCCGCGCGCCGGGCGGCCGGCGGCGTCACCCGCCGGGCCGCTCCGTCCCGCTCCGGCGGACCCGGCGCACGAGCGGCAGGACGACGAGCATCTGGACCGCGGCGGCGGCCGCCACGACCACCATCCCCAGGCCCATGCCCATCACCTGGTGCCGGAGGCTCCCGTCGCCGTGGCGGAGCATCGCCGCGTGCGACGCCTGGTTCGCCCACAGCACGGCGACGGCCGCCGCGGCCACGACCCAGACGGCGGCCGGACGGAGCACGCGCACGTTCACCCAGCGGCCGGTGGCCAGTCCCGCACCCCACCTGACCAGGACCAGCAGCGCTCCCGGCACCACCGCGAACGCGAGCGGGTTGTAGTGCCACGCGGTGGCGACGTCCCCGCGCATCAGCGCCTGCACCGCCCGCGTCCCGCCGCACAGCGGGCACACCATGCCGACCAGCCGGAGCGGGCTGTGGACGGCGATCGGCGGCAGCCCGAACACGGCCATCAGCACCCCCGCCACCAGCCCCGCGACCGCCACCGCGCGGAGCCGCCGGTGCCGGTCGTCGCGGTCCCAGCTCACCCGCACGGGCATCGGCCCGGCCGCCCGCTCTTCACCGCTCACCGTCCCGTTCTACCCCGGAGGCGGCGGCCCCGGGCCGCGCCGGAAAAAATTCGAGCCGGGATGTCGAGAACCGGCGTCCGGCTCCGTCCCCGGTGCGAACGCGGCCAGAATGGGTCGCGCCGGCGACGAGGAGAACACCAATGGCCAAGTACCTGCTGCTCAAGCACTACCGGGGCGCCCCGGCCGCGGTCAACGACGTGCCGATGGACCGGTGGACGCCCGAGGAGGTCACGGCGCACGTGAAGTACATGGAGGACTTCGGGGCCCGGCTGGAGGAGACGGGCGAGCTCGTCGACGTCCAGGCGCTGTCGTCGGAGGGCACGTTCGTCCGCTACGACGGCGAGGGGCGCCCGCCCGTCACCGACGGCCCGTTCGCCGAGACCAAGGACCTGATCGCCGGCTGGTACGTGATCGACGTCGACGGCTACGAGCGCGCCCTCGAACTGGCCGCGGAGCTGTCGGCGGCTCCCGGCGCGGGCGGCAGGCCGATCCACGAATGGCTCGAGGTGCGCCCGTTCCTCGGCACGCCGCCGACCATCACGGAGTGACGGCCCGCGTGGACGAGGTCCTGCTCCGGAGCCTCATCCCGGGCGTGCTCGGCGTCCTCGTCCGCCGCGGAGCCGACTTCGCGGCGGCCGAGGACGCCGTCCAGGACGCGCTGGTCGAGGCGCTCCGCGTCTGGCCGGACGACCCGCCGCGGGACCCGAAGGGCTGGCTGGTCACCGCGGCGTGGCGCAAGTTCCTCGACGCGGCCCGGTCGGACGCCGCCCGCCGCCGGCGCGAGGAGCTCCTGGACGAGGAGCCGGCGCCCGGTCCCGCGCCCGCGGTGGACGACACCCTGCGGCTCTACTTCCTGTGCGCCCACCCGTCGCTGACGCCGGCGTCCGCGGTCGCGCTCACGCTGCGCGCCGTCGGCGGGCTCACCACCCGGCAGATCGCCGCGGCCTACCTGGTGCCCGAGGCGACCATGGCGCAGCGCATCAGCCGCGCCAAGCGCACCGTGTCCGGCGTGCGGTTCGACCGGCCCGGCGACGTCGCCACCGTGCTGCGCGTCCTGTACCTGGTCTTCAACGAGGGCTACTCCGGGGACGTCGACCTCGCCGCCGAGGCGATCCGGCTCACCCGGCGGCTCGCGGCCGTGATCGACCATCCGGAGGTGGCGGGGCTGCTCGCGCTGATGCTGCTGCACCACGCCCGCCGCGCCGCCCGGACCGCGCCCGGCGGGGGCCTGGTGCCGCTCGCCGAGCAGGACCGCGGCCGGTGGGACACCGCCGCGATCGCCGAGGGCGTCGAGATCCTGCAGGCGGCGCTCGCCCGCGACCGGCTCGGCGAGTTCCAGGCCCAGGCCGCGATCGCGGCGCTGCACGCCGACGCGCCCACCGCCGAGGAGACCGACTGGGTGCAGATCGTCGAGTGGTACGACGAGCTCGCGCGGCTCACCGACAGCCCGGTCGTGCGGCTCAACCGCGCCGTGGCCGTCGGCGAGGCCGACGGGCCGCGCGCCGGGCTCGCGGCGCTCGCGGAGGTGGACGCCTCGGTGCCGCGCCACGCCGCGGTGGCGGCCTACCTCCACGAGCGCGACGGCGACCCGGTGACGGCGGCGCGGCTGTACGCCGAGGCGGCGGAGAAGGCGCCGAACCTCGCCGAGCGCGCCCACCTGACGCGCCAGGCCGCCCGGCTCAACTCCCGCCTCCGCTGACGGGGCCGCGCGCGAACGCGGCCTCGGTCAGGGTCCTCGCGGTATCGACGGCGACGCCGATCGCGTCGTCGGGGGAGAGACCGTACAGGTCGGTGAGGACGAACAGCGCCTCGGCGCCGCAGGCCAGGGCGAGGGAACGCTTGAGCCGGGTCATCGCCTCGGGGGCCGGCCCCTGGAACGGGGCCAGCGCGTACTCGATCAGGGGGAAGCGCAGGCCGGGCCGGGCGCCCGCGCGGGCCGGCGCGGCGATCGTGTGGGAGATCATCGCCCGGACCGCGCCCTGGTGGGCGAGGACGTGGCGGAGCAGCCGCTCGGTGGCGAAGGCGACGCGTTCGGCCGGGTCGGTGGACGCGGCGACGGGCGCGAGCACCTCGTCCGGGCCCGGCCACACGGCCTCCAGGGCCTCCTGGAGCAGCGAGACCAGGTCGGGGAAGTAGCGGTAGGCGGTGGCCTCGGAGACGAGGGCCGCCTTCGCCACCTGCGGCATCGTCACCTCGGCGCCGGACCGGGCGAGGTCGCGGCAGGCGTCGACGATCGCCCTGCGCGTTCGGGCCTTCTGGTTCGCGCGCCCGGTGGCGGTCTCCATCGTCCGGTTCCCTCCCGAAAGACGACTCTCTTCGTGAGAGTGTACTTGCATGAAATCGTGAAGGCGCTCTATCTTCGTGATAGTTCACTCTCATGAAGGGGCGATGCCATGACCAGGGTCGCGATCGTCCGGCCGGACGAAGGCGAGACCGTCCGGCTGGGGCCGACCACCATGCGGATCCTGGAGGACGGCGGCACCACCGGCCACCGGCTGGGCATCGGCGAGATCACCGTCGCGCCGCACACCGAGGGGCCGCCCCAGCACCGCCACGCCCGCCACGACGAGGGCTTCTACGTCGTCTCGGGCACGGCGCGGTTCACGGTCGGCGACACGGTCCACGACGTCCCCGCGGGCACGCTGGCGATGATCCCGCCGGGCGCCCCGCACACGTTCGCCAATCCCGGCGACGAACCGCTGGTGCTGCTGAACACCTTCACGCCCGACCTCTACGTGCAGTATTTCCGCGACCTGAAGGAGCTGATCGCGTCGGGCACGGAATTCACGCCGGAGGCGACCGTCGAGGTCATGAAGCGGTACGCCACCGAGCCCGCTACGGAATACGCGGATTAGGAGCCAGATGACCACGCACACGGTGTCCATGCCATTCGGTGACGTCCCGGTGACCGTGAAACGGAACGGGGAAGGCGACCCCGTCCTGCTGCTGCACGGCGGCGCCGGGGACCAGTCCGTCGCCGGTTTCGCCGGGCTGCTGGCCGAACGGTCCCGCCGCACCCTCGTCCCCGTCCATCCGGGCTTCGGCGGCACGCCGCGCCCCGAGGGCCTCGACTCGATCCGCACGCTCGCCGAGGTGTACGGGCGCCTGCTCGACGAGCTGGATCTCCGGCGCGTGACCGTCATCGGCAGCTCCATCGGCGGCTGGGTCGCCGCGGAGCTGGCCCTCGTCGCGGGGGAGCGCCTGGCGGCCCTCGTGCTCCTCGACGCCGCCGGCCTGGACAGCGCCGAGCACCCCGTGGCCGACTTCTTCTCGCTGACGCTGGACGAGGTCGCCGACCTCAGCTACGCCGATCCGGACGCGCACCGCATCGACCTTTCCGCGATGACCGGCGAGCAGAAGCGCATCGGGGCCGGGAATCGCGATGCACTGCGTGTCTACGGCGGCACGACAATGGCCGACCCGAGCCTCCGGGAACGGCTCGCCGACATCACCGTCCCCACCTTGGTGGTTTGGGGAGAGGCCGACCGGATGATGACACCGGAATACGGCAGGGAATACGCCGCGGCCATTCCCGGCGCTCGTTTCCATGTCCTGCCGAAAGCCGGACACCTCCCGCAGATCGAGGCGCCCGGCGCGCTGCTGGCGTTGGTCGAGGAGTTCGCCGCGAACGCCACCACCGCCTCCTGAGGCCCGCCCGCCCGGCCACCTCCCCGCCCGGCCACCTCCCCGCCCGGCCGCACCAGAGCACCGGCACCAGAGCGCGCCGGGTCAGGGGTGGCGGGCCGAAGGGGCGGGCGGCCGGACTCGGCCATTGGGCGGGGCTTGCCGCTCCGGCGTCCAGGGGTAGGCGGTCGCGGGTGCGGCGGTGCGGGGCACGGGTGCGGGTGCCGGTGCGGGAGGGGAAGCCGAGGGAGACGGGATGGCGATCGCGGCGGATCCCTGGCGTGAGACTGCCGTCTGAACTAACGTCACCGCCAAGCAAGCGGTTGGTACATCATCCGGGACCGGCCGCACCGGTCCGCCGGTCCCGCCCCCGGCGGAGCGAAAAGGCCGAAGGTGCGGGAGAATGGGGGACGGTCACAGCGAGGAGGCGTTTTGAGCGGCGATGTGCGGTTCACCGTCACGCGGACGCTGACCAAGGATCAGCAGGCCCGGCGCGAGCGGCTGATCGACGCCGCGCGCGACCTGGCGCGCGAGGGCGGCTACCCGGCCGTCACCATGCACGACGTGGCGGACCGCGCCGGGGTGGCCCGCGCGACCGTCTACCGCTACTTCGCCACCAAGGACCACCTGCTCACCGAGGTCGCCGCGACCTGGGCGCACCGCATCACCGGCGACATCGACGCGCTCGCGGTCGGCGAGACGCCGGTCGAGCGGCTCACCGCGCTGCTGGAGCGGATCGTCGAGGTGGCGGCCCAGGAGCGGACCCTCACCTCGGCCATCATCCAGGCCGTGACCTCGGACGACTCCAGCGTGGACGATGCCCGCACGGTGCTGTTCCTGTTCGTCCGCGACCGGCTGTCGGCGGCGATCGGCGAGCCGGTGCCCGCCCGCGACGAGGTGGAGGTCGTGCTCGGCCACATCCTGCTCGCCGCGCTGGTCAGCCTGGCGTCGCTGCGCCGTCCCACCGAGGAGATCCGGGACATGGTCCGCACCTCCGGGCGGCTGGTGCTGGCCGGGGCGCTGGCGAGCGCCCCGACCGCCTGACCACCGCGCCTGCCTGACCGCCGCGCCCGCCTGCCCGCTGTGACGGCCTGCCCGCTGTGACGGCCTGACCCCGGCGGCCGCCTGGCCGCGGCGTCGGCTCGACTTGGGTGACGGCATATTGGTCCATGTTTCGTGTGCCTGATTGGCCCTTCGGTGCGGACCATCGGGGCTCGTAGCGTTCGACGGGTGACGAACCCACCGCTCTTCCTGCTCACCGCGCTCGTCCTCGTGGCGATCCCCGGGCCCAACCACCTGTACATCACCGCGCGCAGCATCGGGGAGGGGCGGCGCGCGGGCGTCGCGTCCGCGCTCGGCGTCGAGTCCGGGACGCTGGTGCACATCGCCGCCGCCGCGGCCGGGCTGTCCGCCCTCGTCGCCGCGTCCGCCACCGCGTTCGGGCTCCTGCGCTACGCGGGCGCCGCCTACCTGGTCTTCCTCGCCTGGCGGACGCTCCGCGCCCGCGGCGGCCAGGACGCGCCGCTCCTCGAACCTCGGCCGCTGCGCCGCGTCTACCTCGACGGCGTCCTGGTGAACGTGCTGAACCCGAAGGTCGTGCTGTTCTTCCTGGCGTTCCTGCCGCAGTTCGTCGACCAGCGCGCCGGCGCCGTCCCGCTCCAGATCGTGGTGATGGGCCTGGCCACCGCGCTGATCGGGCTGACCGCCGACCTGGTCTACGCGGTCGCCGCCGGGGTCCTCGGCGGCTGGCTGCGGGCCCGCCCCGGGTTCCGCCGCCGGCAGCGGTATGCCACCGGCCTCATCTACCTCGGCCTCGGCGCCGCCGCCCTGCTCGCCGGACCGGGCGGCCGCCGGGCCTAGGTTTTCGATGAACGGTTTGTCAGTCGGCTTACAAGCGCCCGCCCGCAATGCGTGCCCGATCGCGCAGCCCGCCGCCCGCCGGCTCGGTAACTTCCGGAAGGACCCATCGGGGGCGGGAGGTGCGAAGGTGACGACGAGCCTGGAGGCTTTCGCCGGCGGGTCCGGGGCGGCCGGGGCGTCCGGGGCGTCCGGGGGGACCGGCGGTCCCGGCGGGGCGTCCGCCCGGAGCGGGGACGGCCGCTCGCCGCTGAAGCCGTGGGCGGGGGTGCCCAGCGAGCTGTCGGAGATGTTCCGGCCGCACCTGGAGGCCCTCGCCGAGGAGATGATCGAGGAGATCCTCGCCGGGATCCCGGAGTACTCGCGGCCGCAGGACGAGGAGTACGCGCGGCTCGTCCGGCTCGCCGTGGAGGGCGCGCTGCGGCAGTTCGTCGACCTGATCATGGACCCGGAGAGCTCCTGGGAGGCGGTCGCCGCCGTGTACCGGGAGATCGGCTGGGCGGAGGCCCGCGAGGGCCGCAACCTCGACATCCTGCAGACCTCGCTGCGGCTCGGCGCCCGCGTCGCGTGGCGGCGGCTCGCGGCGGAGTCCGAGCGGTACAACATCTCCCGCCGCACCCTCGCCAGCATCGCCGAGGCGATCTTCGCGTTCCTCGACGAGATCGCCCGCGCCGCCACCGAGGGGTACACCAAGGCCCGCGAGCAGGAGGCCGGCGAGCTGGAGCACCGCCGCCGCCGGCTGCTCGACATGCTGCTCGCCGAGCCGCCCGCCGCGCCGCAGGCCGTCGCCGACCTCGCCCGCCTCGCGCAGTGGCGCGTGCCCCGGACGGTCGCGGCGGTCGTGCTGTACGAGCGGGGGCAGCAGCCGTTCTCGCACCCGTCGCTGCCGCCGGACGTCCTCGCCGACGTCAACCGGCGCGAGCCGTGCCTGCTCGTCCCGGACCCGGAGGGCCCCGGGCGCGGCCGGATGCTGGAGTCGGCGCTGCGCAACTGGGTCGCCGCGCTCGGCCCGACCGTCCGCACCGAGGACGCCGCCAAGTCGCTGCGCTGGGCCCGCGAGGCGCTGCCGCTCGCCCGCCGCGGCATCCTGGCGTCCGACCGGCTGATCCGCTGCGCCGACCACATGCCGGCGCTGGTGGTGTTCAAGGACGAGGAGCTGGTGCGCGCCGTCGCGGACCTGCGGCTCGCGCCGCTGAAGACCGTCCGGCCCCGGCACCGCGAGCGGCTCATGCGGACGCTGCTGTCCTGCCTGCAGAACGGGTTCAACGCCACCGAGGTCGCGAGCCGGCTGCACGTCCACCCGCAGACCGTCCGGTACCGGCTGCACCAGCTGGAGGAGCTGTTCGGGGAGCGGCTGTACGACCCGGAGACGCGGCTGGAGATGGAGATGGTGCTGACCGTCTGGCTCTCGGGCCCGCAGGAGGGACGGCAGGGCGCGGACGTGATCCCGCTGGACGGCCCGCGCCGCCGCGACCAGGAGACCGCTCCCGCCGAATAGCACCGCCGGGCCAGCGGGCCGGCGGGCCGGCGGCCCGCGCCGCACCCCTCGGATGATCTCGCGGTCGCGTTTTCCATCAAGCGATTGACCGAGAGCCGGGCGGGCCCCTACGGTGCTGCCCATGACCAGCGACTCCGGCCGGGAGCGCATTCTCGACGTCGCGACCCGGCTGTTCGCCGAACACGGCTACGAAGGCACGTCCACCCGCCTGATCGCCGAGGCGGCCGGGCTCAACATCGCCACCGTCGCCTACCACACCGGCGGCAAGCGCGACCTCTACCTCGCCGTGATGGAACGCGCCCACCAGGCCGAACGCGCCGCCCTGGAGGAGGCCCTCGTCGGCCTCACCCCCGACGCGGCCGGGATCCTCGCCCTCGTCGACCGCTACATCGACTTCTGCGCCGCCCACCCGGAGATCACCGCCCTGTGGATGCACCGCTGGCTGTCGGACGCCTCCGACATCGCGGACATCGAGCAGCGGTACGTCAAGCCGCTGATGGACGCGGTCGTCCGCGCGGTCGGCGACGCCGTCGGCGAGGACGCCGACGTCGAGTACGTCGCCTGGACCGTCGTCTGGTGCACCCACGGGTTCGGCCGCGGCGGCGTCCTGCGCGGCGACGGCCTCCGGCACCGCATGGACGACCCCGCCGCGCTCGCCCGGTTCCGCGCCAACCTGCACCGGCTCGTCCTCGCGGGGCTGAACCTCGACGCCCGGGCGGCGCTGTGACGGCCCCCGCCGCGACCGCGGCGCTGCCGCGCCGGCGGCTCCTCGGCTACGGCGTCGGGTCCGTCGGCACCGGCGTGTTCTCCGCCGTCCCCGGCCTGCTCCTGCTCTACTACCTGACCGACGTCCTCGGCGTGTCGGCCGCGATCGCCGGCGCGGTCCTGGTCGTCCCGAAGGCGTGGGACGTGCTGCTGAACCCGGTCGTCGGCGCCGCCAGCGACCGCGAGGCCGTCCGGACGGGCCGCCGCACCCGGCTGCTGCTGATCGGCGGCGCGACGCTGCCGTTCCTGTTCGCCGCCATGTTCGCCGTCCCGGTGGACTCGCCCGGCTTCGGCGCCGGCTGGGCCGCGGTGATGTTCCTGCTGGCCGCGAGCGCGTTCGCGTGCTTCCAGGTGCCGTACGTGGCGCTGCCCGCCGAGATCTCCGACCTGCCGTCCGAGCGCGGCCGGGCGATGGCGTGGCGGGTCGTGTGCCTGACCGTCGGCATCCTCGTCGCCGGCGGCGTCGCGCCCGCCCTGTCGGACTCCGCCGGGGGAGGGCGCGGCGGATACGCCCTGATGGGCGCCGTGATCGGGACCGTGATGGGCGCCGCGATGATCACCAGTGCGCTGGCCAACCGGTGGATCCCGTCCACCCCGGGCCCGCGCCCGCTCGGCCTCGCCGCCGCGCTGCGCGCCGCGCGCGGCAACCGCCCGTTCTTCGCGCTGCTCGGCGGCTACGTCGCGCACACCCTCGCCGTCGCGATCATGCTGGCGGGCGCCCCCTACGTCGCGACCTACCGGCTGGACGACTACGGGCTCACCTCCGCGATGTTCGTCTGCATGGTCGGGCCGAGCGCGTTCGCCGTCCCGTTGTGGCGGAAGATGTCCGCCCGGTACGGGATCGTCCCCTGCTACGTCACGGCGCTCGCGATGTTCTCCGTCACCGGCTTCGCGTCCTACCCGGCGATCTCCGCCGGGTCGCGGCCCGGCGTGCTGCTCCTCGCCGCGCTGACCGGCGTCTGCTACGCCGCCGTCCAGCTGTTCCCGCTGTCGCTGCTGCCCGAGACCGTCCACGCCGACAAGGGACGCACCGGGCAGGCCCAGGCCGGCGCGTTCACCGGCTTGTGGACGGCCGCCGAGACCGGCGCGCTCGCCCTCGGCCCCGGCGTGTTCGCGCTGGTGCTGGCGGTGTCGTCGTTCCGCTCGTCCGACCTCGACGAGCCCGTCCACCAGACCGGGACCGCCCTCACCGGGCTGACCGCCGGCTTCTCCCTCGTCCCGGCCCTGCTGTTCCTGCTGGCCGTCCCCCTCCTGCTGGCCTACCGCCGGCTCGCCGCCGCCCACCGACCGACCGAGGAAGCGCAGCCCCATGCCGTCTGATCGCGTCCTGCCGGAGCACGGCCGTCCGGCCGCCGACCTGCTCGCCGAACTCGCCCGGCTCCGCGAGGCCGACCTGCCCGTGCGCGGCGGCCACGTCACCGCCTACGTCTACGACACCGGACGCGAGGCCGTGCACGACCTCGCCGCCACCGCCTTCCAGGAGATGCTGGAGGTCAACTGCCTCGACCCGACCGCGTTCCCCAGCATCGTCGCGCTGGAGCGCCGGATCGTGTCCGCCGTGGCGGACGAGCTCGGCGGCGGCACCGGCATCTTCACCAGCGGCGGCACCGAGTCGATCATGCTCGCGGTGAAGGGCGCCCGCGACGCCCGGCCCGTCGCCGGCCGCCCCCGGATCGTCCTGCCGACCACCGCGCACCCCGCGTTCCACAAGGCCGCGCACTACCTCGGCTTCGACGTCGACCACATCCCGGTGGACGCCGGCTTCCGCGCCGACCCGTCCGCCGTCGCCGCCGCGATCACGCCCGACACCGTGCTGGTCGTCGCGTCCGCGCCGTCCTATCCGCAGGGTGTCATGGACCCGGTCGAGGAGATCGCCGGCATCGCCGCGGCCGCCGGGGTGCCGTGCCACGTGGACGCCTGCGTCGGCGGCTGGGTGCTGCCGTGGCTCCGCGACCTCGGACGCCCCGTCCCGCCGTTCGACCTGTCCGTCCCCGGCGTCACGTCCATCTCCTGCGACCTGCACAAGTACGGGTACGCGCCGAAGGGCGCGTCCGTCGTGCTGTTCAAGGACGAGGCCGTCCGCCGCGCCGCCTACTTCGCGTCCGCCGAATGGCCCGGCTACACCGTCATCAACGCCGGCGTCCAGAGCAGCAAGAGCGCCGGCCCCCTCGGCGCCGCGTGGGCCACGCTGAACGCGGTCGGCGCGCAGGGCTACCGCGACCTCGCCGCGACCGCCATGGACACCGCCGAACGGTTCATCGCGGGCGTCGCCGGGATCCCGGGGCTGCGCGTGCTCGGCGACCCGGCCGTCCCGCTCGTCGCCGTCGCCTCCGACGACCCCGCCCTCGACGTCTTCACCATCGCCGACGAGGCCCGCGCCCGCGGCTGGTTCTTCCAGCCGCAGCTCGCCTACCAGGGCATCCCGCCGAACCTGCACTTCACCCTTACCGGCGTCAGCGACGTCGACGCGCTGCTGTCCGCGCTCGCCGACGCCGCCAAGGCCGCCCGCGCGGCCGGTCCGCCCGACGTCCCGGCCGACCTGCTGGACGCCCTCGCCGGGCTCGACCTCGACTCCCTCGACGACGCGGGCTTCACCGGCCTGCTCGCCGCCGTCGGCGTCGACCTCGACGGCGGCGGCCCGGAGATGGCGGTCGTCAACACCGTGCTGAACGGCCTGCCGCCCGCCACCCGCGAGGCCCTCCTCGTCCGGTTCCTGTCCGCCCTCTACGCCGGCTAGTTCACCCGGACCAGGCGCTTCAGGTACGACGGCTCGTCCAGCGACGACCCCAGCACCAGCGGCACCCGCGCGGCGCCCGCCGTCACCTGGCCGACCCGCTCGCCGGCGGCGCCCTGGTGCGGCGGGTCGCCCTGGATCCCGACCGGCACCCGCAGCCCCGGCCACCCCACGACCGTCACCGGCGACGCGGCGCGCAGCGGCGTCGACCCGCCGAGCCCGTCGTCGACCGTGCCGACCCTGGCGTCCTTCGGCGCCAGGGTCGCGGCCGTCATCGAGCCCTCCACCGCCTGGATGAGCCGCCCGGCCGCCTCCACGGCCCCCTGCGCGCTCGGCGACTTCTGCGCCATCACCGCGCCCAGGATCAGCGTCGGCACACCGCCGACCTTCCGGCGCGCCGCGAACACGTAGTTCCCGCCGGCCGCGTCGGTGTAGCCGGTCTTCCCGCCGACCACCCCGTATTGCCCGACCAGGACGTTGCCGCCCGGCCGCGCCGGGCTCCCGTCGTCCGGCACGTACGCCCGCCGGTTCACGATCTCGGTGAACGCCGGCACCTTCATCGCCGCCCGCAGCAGCTTCACCTGGTCCGCGGCGGTGCTGACCGTCCCCGAGTCGTAGCCGCTCGGGTCGGTGTAGCGGGTAGCGGTCATCCCGAGCTCCCGCGCCGCCGCGTTCATCTTCGCCACGAACGGCTGGTCGCCGCCCGAGTCCCAGCGCGCCAGCTCGTGCGCCAGGTCGTTCGCCGAGATGATCAGCAGCGCCTCCAGGGCCTTGCGCTCGGTCAGCCGCTGCCCCGCCGTGATGCCGAGCAGCGACTCCCCGCGCTTCTTGCGCGCCGGGATCTCCGCCACCCCCTGCGGCGACACCGCCAGCACCGGCCCGGCCTGGCCGGTCGCCAGCGGATGGTCGCGCAGGTAGACGAACGCCGTCATCACCTTCGCGACGCTCGCCGTCGGCGTCGGCGCGGACCCGCCCGACGACCCCATCGTCCCCAGCCCGTCCACGTACACGGTCGACTGGCCCACCGCCGGCCACGGCAGCGCGGGCGCCGCGCCCGGGAACACGTGGCTGGACGCCAGGCTCAGCTTCACCGTCGGATCCGGAACGGGCCGGATCAGCTGCCCGGCCACCACTCCCACGACCAGCACCAGCGCCGCGACGAGGACGATCACCAGCCCCCGGCGCTTCGGACGCTTCTCCGCCTCGGCCGCGGGCGGGGCCGGAGCGGGCGCCTGCGGTACGGCGACCTCCCAGGGCCCGCTCTGCACGGGCCGCACCGGCGGCGCCGCTCCCTGCGCCGCAGCGGCGTAGGGTGCCGCGTTCTGTGGCGGCGCGCCCTGGGGCGCCGCGTTCTGCGGTGCGGCATTCTGGGGGGCCGCATTCTGGGGGGCCGCGTCCCACCGGACGGACTCGGGCCGGAACTCGCCCGCGGGCGCCTGCCGCGGCGCATCCCACACCACCGGTCCGGGACTCTGGCGCGGAGACTCAAACCAGCCCTGTCCGCCCTGTCCGCCCTGCCGTTCTTCCGCGGGCGGCGCCGCCGGCGCTTCCGGTGCGGGGAGCTGCCACGGAGCCGGCAGCCGCTCGACCCGCGTCACCGCCGCAGGCGACTCCACCGGTGGCTCCGCAGGCGGCTCCGGCCGGGGCGCCGCCTCATAGCGGTGCGGTGGGCCGGGCCGCTCGTGCTCCTCCGCGCCCGGCGCCGCGCTCTCCTCGGCCGCGTTCGGCTCGTCGGGGTCGTCGTCCCAGGACGCCTCCGGCTCGTCGGGGTCGTCGGGGTCGTCGTCCCAGGACGCCTCCGGCTCGTCGGCCTCGGGCGGTTCGGCGCTCGGCGCCGGCTCGTCCTCAGGATCCTGCGCGGGCCCGGCGTCCTCCGGCGGCGCGGGAGGCGTGCCCTGGTCATGGGCGGTGCCCGCGTCCGGCGCGGCTTCGGCCGGCTCGGCGGACTCCTCCGGCTCGGCCCGCGCGGTGTCCGCCTCAAGCTCTTCTTCCTGAGCCTCGGCGGGTTCCTGCGGTTCCTCGGGACGCTCTTCCGCCGCGTCCGCGTCTTCAGGCTCCGCGTCCGCCTCCGGCTCCGCGTCCTGCTCGGGCGTGTCCTCAGCGGCTTCGTCCTCGGGCGGCGCGGACGTGTCCGCCTCCTCGCCCGCGGACGCCTCATCGGGCGCCTCGCCGGACGGTTCGGGGTCGTCGGCCGCGGGCGGCGCGTCCTCGGCGGGCCGGGCCGGGCGCCGGATGTCGGGCCTGGTCAGCGAGGCGTTCTTCGCCGGGGCGGGCGCCGGGATGCGGAACTCGGCGGTGGCCGTCCGGCCCGGCTCGTGTTCGGCGTCCTCCGGGCGCTCGGCGGGCTCCGGCTCCTGCGGGACGTCGTTCACGGGCCTGCCCCCTCAAGCTCGGTGATCACGGATGCGGACGGGGGTGGTCCTTCGCCGTGGATCCCCCGTGCACATAGAAAGATGTCCACTTTAGCGACGAGGTTCGGACCGTTACGCATCAGTGATCTTCGTCGGTCCGGCGGGCCCGGTCACGGGGCCCGGCGCGCCCCGTGAACCCGGCGGCGGGGTTGCGGAGATACACCGCTGACAATGTTCCCGACGAGAAGGCCGGTCCGCATGCCATGGTGTCCGAGATGACCGCGCCGCCGAGGGTCCCGGCGCGCGACGCCGATCTGATCGGGCGGTCGTTCGATGATCCCGAGGCGTTCGCAGCGCTGTTCGACCGCTACTCCGCGATGCTCTACCGGTACGTGTCGCGCCGGCTGGGCCCGGAGGCGGCCGAGGACGTCGTCGGAGAGACGTTCCTGGCCGCGTTCAGCAAGCGGCACCGCTACGACCTCGCGCAGCCGGACGCGCGGCCGTGGCTGTTCGGGATCGCGACGAAGCTGGTCGCGCGGCACCACCGGTCGGAGGCGGCCCGGTACCGGGCGCTGCGCCGCAGCCCGGTGGACGGGCCGGTCGAGGGCCCGGCGGAGCGGGTCGCGGCCGGGGTGACGGCGTGGGCGTCGCGTCCCGCGCTCGCCGAGGCGCTGGCCGGGCTGCCGCGCCGGGACCTGGACGTGCTGCTGCTCGTGGCGTGGGGCGACCTGGCGTACGAGGAGGTGGCGCGGGCCCTCGGGATACCGGTCGGCACGGTCCGGTCCCGCCTGAACCGGGCGCGGCGCAAGGTGCGCGCGGCGCTCGGCGACACCAACCCGATGGACGAGGAGGAGTGACCGTGGACGACCTGGAACTGCTCCGCGACCTCGGGCGCGAGCTGGGGGACGAGCCGCCGCCGGCGCTGGCGCGGCAGCGGGGGCGGCTGCTGGACGCGGCGCGCGGCCGCCGCCGGTTCCGCCCGGCCGGGGGGCGCTGGACGCTGATCGGCGTGGTGGCGGCGGTGACGGCGGTGACGGCGGCGGCGATCCTGGTGCCGGCGTTGTTGCTGCACGGGCGCGGCGCGCGGCCGGTCGCGTCGGACACGTCCGCGTTCACAGGGAAGGCGGTGAACGTCCTCGTGCTGGGGTCCGACCGCCGGGCGGGAGGCCCGGCGCGGGCGGACACGGTGGTGATGGTGCACCTGCCCGCCGACCGCAAGGCCGGGACGGTGGTGAGCATCCCCCGTGACTCGCTGATGGACGTCCCGGCGTGCAAGGGGCCCGGGGGACGGACGCTCCCGGCGCGTCGCGCCGCGATCGGCGCGGTCTACTCCGACGGCGGCGCCTCGTGCGTGGGGAAGGCCGTCGAGTACGCGGCGTCCGTCCGGATCGACAGCACGATCGTGATCGAGTTCTCCGGGTTCAAGGCGATGGTGGACGCGCTCGGCGGGGTCGAGTACACCCTGCCGAAGGCGATCACGGACCCGTCGGGGCGGGTGCTGGTGCCGCCGGGGCGGCACCGCCTGGACGGGGAGCGGGCGCTGGACGTCGTGCGGGCTCGCCGGGGCCTGGACGACGGGTCGGATCTCGCGCGGGTCCGGCGGCAGCAGAGATTCATGGCGGCTCTGCTGGGCGCGGCGCACGGCGAGCAGCTGAGGAATCCGGTGCGGTTCGCGCGGTTCCTCGCGGCGGCGGCAGGATCCGTGAAGACATCCCCGGGCCTCGATCTGAAGGCGATGGAGTCGCTCGCCAGGAGCCTGAAGGACCTGGATCCCGGGCGGGTCCACTACGCGACGGTTCCGGTGCGTCCTGCGCCGGGCGATCCGAGCCGGCTGGCGTGGGTCCCGGCGGGAGCGCGGACGGTGTTCGCGCCGTTCAGGGGGGAGGAGAGCCCCCCGGCGCCGTCGGTCCGCCCCCGATGAGTGGCCGCCGCTATGTCGGGTAGAGCCGCAATCGTCCCAATGCTCCCAGCAGTACGATCACGAGCCTCGAGGGGTGTGCAATGGCCAGGAAGATCCGCGACATCATGACCGGTTCCCCGACGTCGGTGTCCCCGGAACTCGACATCGTCACGGTGGCGCGGGCGATGCGCGACGAGGACATCGGCGCGGTGCTGGTCGCCGAGGGCGACGACCTGCTCGGCCTGGTCACCGACCGCGACCTGGTGATCCGCGGGCTCGCCGCCGGCGGCGACCCCGCCCAGGCCACGATCGGCGGGCTCGCCAGCAACGTCACCGCCACGATCGGGCCGGACGACTCGCTCGACAAGGCCGCGCAGATCATGCGGGAGCGGGCCGTGCGGCGGCTGCCCGTCCTGGAGGACGGGCGCCCCGTCGGCATCGTGTCCATCGGCGACCTGGCGATCGAGAAGGACTCCGCCTCGGCGCTCGCCGACATCAGCGCGGCCCGCTCCACCTTCTGACGGCCCGCTCCATGTCCTGACGGCCCGCCGGGGGACTAGGGGAGGGCCGCGATCAGGCGGTCCAGGTCCTCTTCGGTGTTGTAGTAGTGCACGGACGCCCGCACGGCCGCGTCGAGGCCGTGCGGGTCGTACCCGTGCGTCCTCGGCTGGGCCACGCTGACGTTGACGTCCCGCTCCCGCGCCGCCGCCTTGACCGCGGCGGCGTCGTGGCCGTCGACGGTGAAGGTGACGATCCCGGACGGGCGCTCGCCCCGGTCGAGGACCGTGATCCCGGGCCGGTCGGCCAGCATCCGCCGCAGTGCCGCGGCCAGGCCGACGACGCGCTCCTCGATGGCGGCGGCGCCGAGCGCGGACGCGTAGTCGGCGGCGACGGCGAGCCCGATCTGCCCGGCGACGTACCGCTCCCAGGTCTCGAAGCGGCGCGCGTCGTCCCGGATCTCGTAGCCGTCGGGCGCCCTCCACTCGGCGGCGGTCAGGTCGAGGAACGGCGGCTCCAGCGTCCGGGCGATCTCCCGCCGGACGTACAGGAAGCCGGTGCCGCGCGGCCCGCGCAGGTACTTGCGGCCCGTCCCGGACAGCATGTCGCAGCCGATCTCGGCGACGTCCACCGCGAGGTGCCCGACGGACTGGCACGCGTCCAGCAGGTAGAGGACGCCGTGCTCGCGGCACAGCCGCCCGACCTCCGCGGCCGGGTTGACCAGCCCGTTGTAGGTCGGGATGTGGTTGAGCGAGACCAGCCGGACGCCGCCCTTGGCCAGTTCCGCCTCCAGCGCGTCCAGGGCCAGGGTGCCGTTCGCGTCGTCGGGGATCACCTCCACGCGCGCGCCCTTGGCCGCCGCGACCTGCTGGTAGGCGATCGCGTTGCTGGAGTACTCGCTGGTGGTGGTGAGGATGCGGTCGCCCTCCGCGAACGGGATCGCGTAGAAGGCCAGGTCCCAGGCGCGCGTCGCGTTCTCTACGTAGGCGATCTCGTCCGCGCGCGCGCCGATCAGCCCGGCGACCGCGCCGTAGAAGTGCTCGACGGCGTCCGCCCTCAGTTCCGCCGCCTCGTAGCCGCCGATCGTCGTCTCCAGCGCGAAGTGCTCCGCGACCGCCTCGATCACGGGCGCGGGCGGCAGCGCCGCGCCCGCGTTGTTCAGGTGCGCCACCCGCGCGCATCCCGGCGTGTCCGCCCGCGCCTTCCCGACGTCGATGCCGGTGCCGTTGGCCGTGCCGGTGTCGGTCCCCACGTTGCGCCCCCTCCGTTGCCGATCATTCGGATTATCGGTGATCAACGCCGGATTGTCGTACTCGCGCGCGACGATGGCCCTCGCCGCCGACTTGACCTCAACATTAGTTGAGGTTCCAGGATGGGGCTTCCGAGCCGACGACGACCGAGGACCGCCCGCATGGACATGGAAGTCACCGCGTGGATGTCGCTGCACCACGCCATGAACGCCCAGGACGACCGCCGGCCGTTCTCGAAGGCGACGCTGCGCCGGATCGCCGCCTTCGCCCGCCCCCACCGCCGGCCGCTGTTCGCGTTCCTGCTGTTCAGCGTCGTGATGGCGGTGCTCGCCGTCGCCACCCCGGTGCTCGCCGGACGGGTGGTGAACGCGATCGTCGACCGGTCCGCCGCGTCCACCGTGGTCGGGCTGGCCGTGCTGATCGCGGTGCTGGCCGTCGCCGAGGGCGGGCTCGGCCTCGCCAACCGGTGGCTGTCCGCCCGCATCGGCGAGGGCCTCATCCTCGACCTGCGCACCGCCGTCTTCGACCACGTCCAGCGGATGCCGGTCGCTTTCTTCACCCGGACCCGCACCGGCGCGCTGGTCAGCCGGCTCAACAACGACGTGATCGGCGCGCAGCGCGCGTTCAGCGACACGCTGTCCGGCGTGGTCAGCAACCTCGTGACGCTGCTGCTGACGTTCGCCGTCATGGTCGGCATCTCCTGGCAGGTGACGCTGCTGGCGCTGCTGCTCCTGCCGGTCTTCGTCCTGCCCGCCCGCCGGATGGGCACCCGCCTCGCCGGGCTGAAGCGCGAGGCGGCCCGGCACGACGCCGCGATGAGCACCCAGATGACCGAGCGGTTCTCCGCGCCCGGCGCCACCCTGGTCAAGCTGTTCGGCCGGCCGGACCGCGAGTCCGCCGAGTTCGCCGCGCGCGCCCGCCGCGTCCGCGACATCGGCGTCCGCACCGCGATGGTGCAGCACGTGTTCATCACCGCGCTGACCATGGTGTCCGCCCTCGCCCTCGCGCTGGTCTACGGCCTCGGCGGCTGGATGTCGCTGCGCGGCCACCTCGACGCCGGCGCCGTCGTCTCCCTCGCGCTGCTGCTCACCCGGCTGTACGCGCCGCTGACCGCGCTCGCCAGCTCCCGCGTCGAGGTGATGAGCGCGCTGGTCAGCTTCGAGCGCGTCTTCGAGGTGCTCGACCTGCGCCCGCTCGTCGCCGAGAAGCCCGAGCCGCGCACCGTCCCGGACGGCCCCGTCGCGGTCGAGTTCGACGGCGTCACGTTCGGCTACCCCGCCGCCGACAAGGTCTCCCTCGCCTCCCTCGAAGAGGTCGCGACGCTCGACACCCGCGGCGGCGTCGACGTCCTGCACGACGTGTCGTTCCGCGCCGAGCCCGGGCAGATGATCGCGCTCGTCGGCTCGTCCGGCGCCGGCAAGTCCACGATCGCGCAGCTGCTGCCGCGCCTGTACGACGCCGACTCCGGCACCGTCCGGCTCGGCGGCGTGGACGTCCGCGACCTGTCGTTCGCCTCGATCCGCGCGACGCTCGGGATGGTCACGCAGGACGGCCACCTGTTCCACGAGTCGATCCGCGACAACCTGCTGCTGGCCCGCCCCGAGGCGACCGAGGACGAGCTGTGGGACGTGCTGCGCCGCGCCCGTCTCGACGCCCTGATCGAGGGGCTGCCGGACGGCCTCGACACGATCGTCGGCGAGCGCGGCTACCGGCTGTCGGGCGGCGAGCGGCAGCGGCTCACCATCGCCCGCCTGCTGCTGGCGCGGCAGCGCGTCGTCATCCTCGACGAGGCGACCGCCCACCTGGACTCCACGTCCGAGGCCGCCGTCCAGGAGGCGCTGGCCGAGGCGCTCGACGGCCGCACCGCCGTGGTGATCGCGCACCGGCTGTCCACCGTCCGCGCCGCCGACCAGATCCTGGTCGTCGAGGAGGGCCGGATCGTCGAGCGCGGCACGCACGACGAGCTCCTCGCCGCCGGCGGCCGCTACGCCGACCTGTACGAGACGCAGTTCGACACCCGCCCGCCCCTGGAACCCGTCGCCTGACCCCGTCGCCCGACCCCGTCGTCCGACCCCGTCGCCCGGGCCCGCGGCGGCCCGGGCCGATGAGTTACCGGCCGCAGGGCGGTCATACCCCCAAGAGCCGACCACGAGGAGCGACGATGAGCGACAACGGCGGGCTGTCCCCCGCGGGGCTGGACCGGATGCGCCGGGTGATGACCGGCTTCGTCGACCGCGGCGACCTGCCCGGGCTCGTCGCGCTCGTCCACCGGCGCGGGCGCACGCACGTGATCGAGGCGGGCGCCCTCGAAGCCGGCGGCGACGCCCCCATGCGGCGCGACACCCTCTTCCGGATCGCGTCGCTCACCAAGGCGGTCACCGCCGCCGCCGCGATGATCCTGGTCGAGGAGTGCCGGCTCCGCCTGGACGACCCGCTGCACCACCTGCTCCCCGAACTCGCCGACCGGCGCGTCCTGCGCCGCCTCGACGGCCCGCTCGACGACACCGTCCCCGCCGAACGGCCGATCACCCTGCGCGACGCGCTCACGTTCACGCTCGGCTACGGCGTGACGTTCACCCCGCAGGGCCCGCCTCCGATCATGCAGGCGATGCTCGACACCGGTGTCGACAACGGCCCGGACGGCCCGCCCTGCGGCCCCGACGAGTGGCTGAAGCGGCTCGGCGCGCTGCCGCTGGCGCACCAGCCGGGCGCGGGCTGGCTCTACAACACCGGCGCCGACGTGGCCGGCGTGCTGATCGCCCGCGCCACCGGGCGCCCGTTCGAGGAGTTCCTCCGCGAACGGATCTTCGAGCCGCTCGGGATGCGCGACACCGGCTTCACCGTGCCCGCCGCGCAGGCGGGCCGGATCGCCGCGTCCTACACCGCCGACCCCGCCACCGGCGCGCTCGTCCGCCGCCCCGACCCGCGCGAGGGCGCCTACGACCGCCCGCCGGTCTTCGCCGCCGGCAGCGGCGGCCCCGGCCTCCTGTCCACCGTCGACGACCACTGCGCGTTCCTGCGGATGCTCCTGGACGGCGGCCGGTACCCGGGCGGGCGGCTGCTGTCGCGCCCGTCCGTCGAGCTGATGACCACCGACCGGCTGACGCCGGAGCAGAAGGCGGGCAACGGGGTGTTCCTCGGCTCGGGCGGCTGGGGGTTCGGCCTCGCCGTCGACGGCCGCCGCGAGGACCTGTTCGTCCGCCCCGGCCGGTTCGGCTGGACGGGCGGCCTCGGCACGTCCGCCTACGCCGACCCCGGCGAGGACATGATCGGCATCGTCTTCACCCAGCGCGCCATGACCTCCCCGGAGCCGCCGCACCACTTCCAGGACTTCTGGACCACCGCCTACGCCGCCATCGACGACTAGAGCGCCCCGCGCCCTCCAGCCACCGCGCCCTCCAGCCACCGCGCCCTCCAGCCACCGCGCCCTCCAGCCACCGCGCCCTCCAGCCACCGCGCCCTCCGGCAACCGCGCCCTTCAGGGACCGGCCGTTCACCGCCCGACCACGGGCCGGCGACGGCCGGTCCCTTCGTCGTTCACCTCGTCGTTCCCCTCGCCGCCCACCTCCCCGTTCACCTCTCCGCCTCCGCCGCCCCCCGATGTGAGGGTGCGGCCAATGATTAACGCGTTGGCGCAATGATGCTGTTCAGTCGCCTACCCTGCGCCTAGTGTGAGCGCACCGGCGACGCCCGTCCGCGGTGGACGCGGGGTCGGCCGAGGGCCGCCGGGCGGTCGGCGGGTGCGCCGGACCGCCGGTGGACGCCGTGAGATCGGAGCGAGTGTGAGCGACTTCCTGCATACGTTCTTCGACTGGTCGGAGATCCGTGGCGCACTCCCGACGCTGCTGACCGAGGGGCTGCGCAACACGCTGCTGATCGCGGTGCTGGCCATCCTGTTCGGCCTGGTCGTCGGCGTGCTGCTGGCGGTGCTGCTGCTGTCGCGCCGGCGGCTCGTGCGGCTGCCCGCCCGGCTCTACGTGGACGTCTTCCGCGGGCTGCCCGCCATCGTGACGGTCAGCCTGATCGGCCTCGGGCTCCCCGCGGCGGGCGTCCGGCCGTTCGGCCGCAACCCGCTCGGCTACGCCGTGATCGCCGTCGGGCTGATCTCCGCGGCGTACTGCGCGGAGATCTTCCGGTCCGGCATCCAGGCGGTGCCGCCCGGGCAGCTGCAGGCCGGGCGCAGCCTCGGGATGTCGTACCTGAAGACGATGCGGCTGGTCGTGGTCCCGCAGGGGATCCGGAACGTGCTGCCCGCCCTCGCCGGGCAGTTCATCGTCGACATCAAGGAGAGCTCGCTGGTCTACCTGCTCGGCCTCGGCGTCGGCCAGCGGGAGCTGTACTTCATCGCGCAGGAGCGGCAGGCCGCGAGCTACAACGCGTCGGCGCTGGTCGCGGCCGGTCTCTGCTACCTCGTCATCACCATCCCGCTGACGTACCTCGTCAACTGGCTGGACCGGCGGATGCGCGAAGGGGGCGGGCGCGGCGCGCGGCGGGCGGCGGCCGACCTCACCCAGGAGGACGGGACCGGCGCCGCCGGCCTCGCGAGCGATCCGGCCACGGGCGAGCCGACCGCGGGTCCCGCGGCGAACGGTGTGAAGGAGCGGGCATGACGACGGCGACGCGGACGCAGACGGTGATCAGCGTCCGGGATCTGCGCAAGTCCTACGGCGACACCGAGATCCTGCGCGGGGTGAGCTTCGACGTCGCGCAGAGCGAGGTGCTGTGCGTGCTGGGCCGGTCCGGCTCCGGCAAGTCGACGATGCTGAAATGCCTGAACCTGCTGGAGCGGCCGACGTCCGGCAGCGTGGTCGTCTCCGGGACGGCCCTCACCGACCCCAAGGTGGACGTGGACGCCGCCCGCGCCAAGATCGGCATGGTGTTCCAGCACTTCAACCTGTTCGGGCACCTGAACGTGCTGGACAACGTCACGCTCGCGCCGCGGCACGTCCTCGGGATGGGCAAGGCGGAGGCCGAGGAGATCGGGCGCGCGCAGCTGGCCCGGCTCGGGCTCGGGCGGCTGGCCCGGCAGCGGCCCGGGAACCTGTCCGGCGGGCAGCAGCAGCGCGTCGCGATCGCCCGGAGCCTCGCGATGCGCCCCGAGGTGATGCTCTTCGACGAGGCGACCTCCGCGCTCGACCCGGAGCTGGTCGGCGACGTCCTCGCGGTCATGCGGGAACTGGCCGCGAGCGGGATGACCATGGTCGTCGTCACGCACGAGATCGGGTTCGCCCGCGAGGCCGCCGACCGCGTGATGTTCATGGACGACGGCGTGATCGCGGAGGAGGGCGAGGCCCGCGCCGTGCTCGACGCCCCGTCCGACCCCCGCTTCCGCGAGTTCCTCTCCAAGGTGCTCTGACCCCCCTCACGAATAGGCAGGACAGCACATGAACAAGGCCCTCAGCGTCCGCTTCGCGGCGGGCGGCGTGGTCGCCGCGGCGGCCCTGACGCTCGCCGGCTGCGGCGGCGGCTCCGGCAAGGACGACCCGTACGGGCTGGAGGAGGCCGGCACCGTCCTCGCGGCCGTCTCCACCGACCAGCCCCCGTTCGCGACCGCCGACAAGGGCGGCAAGCCGCAGGGCTTCATCGTCGACCTCACCGACGAGGTCGCCAAGCGGCTGAAGCTGAAGGTGGAGTACAAGGCCAGCGCGGTCCCGGCGGCGCTGCAGGGCCTCTCGTCCGGCCAGTACGACCTGGCCGCGAGCGGCCTCGGCGTCACCGCCGAGCGCCAGAAGCAGGTGTCCTTCACCAAGGGCGTCTACTGGAGCACCACCACCGTCCTGACCCGCAAGGAGTCCACGGCCACCACGCTGAACGACTTCTCCGGCAAGCGGGTCGGCGACATCACCGGCGCCGTCCAGCAGGAGTTCGTCAAGTCGAAGATGCCGGGCGCCAAGCAGGTCCAGTTCCAGAACCAGAACTCCGCGGTCTCCCAGCTGCTGTCCGGCAACCTGGACGCGTTCGTCGTCGGCGGCCCCGACGCCGACGCGTACCTGAAGAAGTACAGCGCCCTCAAGCCCGCCGTGTCCGCGCCGGTCGACCACCCGACCGCGATGGCCGTCCAGAAGAAGAACACCAAGTTCCAGCAGGCCGTCGACGGGCAGCTCGGCGCGATGGTGCAGGACGGCACCTTCCTGCGGATCTACAAGAAGTGGTTCGTCGAGGCGCCGCGTCCGGAGCTGGTGAAGATCTGGCCCGCGCTCGGCGCGCAGGTCGGCCAGGGCGGCGGGAACGGGCAGGGCGGCGAGACCGGGCAGGGTGGTTCCGCTTCATGACGGTGATGGAATCGGGGGCCGTCGCCGAGGAGGCGGAGGAGATCGCGCTGCCGGACGGCGGGTCGGTGTGGCGGCGCGTCGTGCGCACGGCCATGCGCGACGGCACCGTCCTGGTGGCGGACCTGTACAGTCCCGGCCGCGCGCTGGAGGCGCGCCCCGTCCTGCTGGAACGCACCCCCTACGGGCGGCGGGCGCGGCGCGAGTCCGACGGCCTGGACCGGCACGGCGAGCCGGTGTTCCCGGACCGGTCGGCGGCGCTCTTCGTCGCGCGCGGATACAACGTCGTCCGCCAGGACTGCCGCGGGCGGGGCGACTCCGAGGGCCGGTTCGTGAAGTACCTCGGCGAGGCCGAGGACGGCTACGACACCGTCGAGTGGATCGGCGCGCAGCCCTGGTGCGACGGCCGCGTCGCCACCACCGGGGTGTCGTACTCCGCGCACGTGCAGACCGCGCTGGCCGCGCTGTCGCCGCGCCCCCTCGCCGCCATGTTCGTCGACTCCGGCGGGTTCGCCAGCGCGTACGAGGCGGGCATCCGGATGGGCGGCGCGTTCGAGCTGAAGCAGGCGACGTGGGCGTACCGGCACGCGCTGAACAGCCCCGCGGCGCACCGCGACCCCGTCGTCCGGGCGTCGCTGCAGTCGCAGGACCTGCCCGCCTGGTTCCGCGCGATGCCGTGGCGGCGCGGCGCGTCCCCGCTGCGCGCCGTCCCCGAGTACGAGGAGTACCTGCTCGAACAGTGGGAGCACGGCGCGTTCGGCGAGTTCTGGCAGCGCCTCGGGCTGTTCGGGCGCGGCTCCTACGACCGGTTCCCGGACGTGCCGAGCCTGCACATGGTCAGCTGGTACGACCCGTACGTCCTGACCGCCGTGGAGAACTTCCGGGCGCTGACCGAGGCCAAGTCCAGCCCGGCGTACCTGGTCGTCGGGCCGTGGACGCACGGCGCCCGCAGCGTCCGGCACTCCGGCGACGTGGACTTCGGGCCCCGCGCCGTCCTGGACGGCAACCTCGCCCCCGACTACTGGGAGTTCCGGGCCCGCTGGTTCGCCCGCCACCTCGGCGGCGACGCCCCGTCCGGTGACGGCCCGTCCGGTGACGGCGCGGCGGCGGAGGACTTCCCGCGCGTCCAGTACTTCCTGATGGGCGGCGGCAGCGGCCGCCGCACCGCCGAGGGGCGGCTCGACCACGGCGGGGAGTGGCGCACCGCCGCGACCTGGCCGCCGCAGGAGGCGACCGCCGTCCGGCTGTACCTGCGGCAGGACGGCTCCCTCACCGAGGCCCTCCCGCGGGACGGCGCCGACGACCGGCTCGAGTACGACTTCGACCCGGCGAACCCGGTCCCGACGATCGGCGGCCAGATCACCTCGGGCGAGCCCGTCATGCGCGGCGGCGCGTTCGACCAGTGCCCCACCGACGAGACGTTCGGCTGCGAACCGCCGCACCTGCCGCTCGCGGCCCGCCCCGACGTGCTGGTCTTCCAGACCGAGCCGCTGGAGGAGGACGTCGCGATCGCCGGTCCCGTCCGGGTGCGGCTGTCGGTGGCGTCGAGCGCGCCGGACACCGACTTCACCGTCCGGCTCATCGACGTCCACCCGCCGAACGCCGACTATCCCAACGGCTACGCGATGAACCTCACCGACGGGATCCTGCGCTGCCGGTACCGGAACTCGTTCGCGAGCCCGGAGCCGATGCGGCCCGGGACCGTCTACGAGATCACCGTGACGGCGCCCGACACCGCGAACCTGTTCGCCCGGGGCCACCGCATCCGGCTGGACGTGTCGTCGAGCAACTTCCCGCGCTTCGACGTGAACCCGAACACCGGCGGCCCGGAGGCGGCGGCGCGGCGGCGCGTGGTGGCCGTCAACGAGGTGCACCTGTCACCGGAGCACCCGTCGTGGCTGTCGGTGCACGTCCTGAGCGACGGGTCCGGGCGCGGCCCGGACCGCGGCTAGGATTCGGGCCATGGTCGTCACGCTCGACGTGGACGGGGCGCAGGCATTGCACTTCGCGGTCGGGACGTCCCCGTTGGCGGAGCTGATGGCGTGCCTGCACACCCTCGCCGAGCCCGAGCACCATCCCGAGTCGCGGGCGTGGCTCGCCCGCACCCGGGAGGCGCTGCCGGAGCCGCTCGTCCAGGAGCTGAACCGGTTCGCGCCGCTGTGGGCCCGCTACCGCTGCCGGCTGTTCCTGCCGCTGCGCAGGGCCCTCGACCGCGAGCTGCCCGCCGAACTGGACACCGTCGCGCGGCTGGACGTCGACGAGTTCACCCGGCTGGCGGCGTTCGCGATCCGCGGGGTGACGTTCGAGGGCGCGTACGAGCTGCGCGACGAGGCGGTGCGGCGCGCGTTCGTCAAGGCCAGCGAGCGCCGCTCGTTCTCCCGCGGCGAGCTGGCCCGCGCCCTCGTCGAGGACCCGGAGGGCTTCCGGTCCCGCCTCGCCGACACCCTCGAACGCTGCGCCGCCGCGTTCTTCGACGCCGAATGGCGCCGCATCGGCCCGCGCCTGAAGGACACCGCCGCGCCCGTCCGGGAGCAGCTGCGCAAGGAGTCGCCGCTGACCGTGCTCACCTCGGTCAGCCCGACCGCCACCGGCACCGAGCAGCCGGCGCGCGTCCACTACGACAAGCTCCAGTCGGCGACGGGCAAGGTCGCCGAGCGCGGCTGCTTCCTCGTCCCGACCCTGCACGGCTGGCCGCACCTCATCCTCAAGACGGGCGACGACGGGCTGCCGCTCGTCGTCCACTTCATCGCCGGGGACTGGGAGCAGCGCCCGTCCGCCCGCCAGTCCCTCATCCGCGACCGGCTCGCCGCGATCTCCGAGCCGGGCCGGTTCGAGATGTGCCGGCACCTGCTCGGCGAACCGATCACCACGTCGGAGCTGGCGCAGCGGACCGGCATCTCCGAGCCGCAGGTGTCGCGGCATCTGCGGCGGCTGCGCGAGGTCGGCCTCGTCACGTCCCGCCGCGAGGGCCGGATGATCTACCACCGGCTGCACGCGCGGCTCCTGCTGTCGCTCGGCTCGGACGTGCTCACCACGGTCATGCGCTGACGGCCCGCGGTCAGCGGGGGATCAGCGGGGGATCACGGTGAGCGCGGTCAGCGCGACCGTGCCGACCAGCAGTGTCGACAGGGCGCCGAGGACGAGCCCGCGCCGTCCCGTCCGCACCAGTTCCCGGACGCGCACCGCCGACCCGAGACCGAACATCGCGGCGGCCAGCAGCACCGTCGAGACGTCCTTGGCGCCTGCCAGCACCGGGCCGGGGACCAGGCCGGTGCTGCGCAGCGCCAGCATCACCAGGAACCCGACGACGAACAGCGGCACGATCGGCGGGCGCTTCCCCTCCGCGCGGACGCCGCCGCGCCGCTCGACCACGCCCATCCCCGCGACCATCGGCGCGAGCAGCACGACGCGGGTCAGCTTCACGATCACCGCCGTCCCGACCGCGGCCGCACCGGCCGGGGACGCGGCCGCCACGACCTGCGCGACCTCGTGGACGCTCAGCCCCGCCCACATGCCGAGCGACTCGGGGCTCAGCCCGAACACGTGCGTCCCGAGGAACGGGACGACCGCGATCGCCGCGCTGCCGTAGATCGTCACGAGCGTCACGCCCGTCGCGACGTCCTCCTTCCGGCTGCGCGCGACGCTGTCCATCGCCACGATCGCCGACGCCCCGCAGATCGAGAAGCCCGTCGCCACCATCAGCGCCAGCCCCTTCGGCACCCCGACCAGCCGGCCGAGCGCCAGCGTCCCCGCGAACCCCGCCAGGACCGTGACCAGCACCACCGCCAGCATGCCCGGCCCGAGCCGCAGCACCTCGCCCACGCTGAGCTGCAATCCCAGCAGCACGACACCGATCCGCAGGAACCTGCGCGTCGCCCACTGCAGCCCGGACGCGGCCGCCTCGGGCAGCGCGCCGCCGACCAGCACGCCGAGCAGCACCGCCACCGTCAGCGCGCTCAGCGCCGGCACCCACCCGTTGATCACCATCGCCGCCGCCGCGCCCGCCGCCGCCACCGCGACCCCCGGCCCCGTCCGCCTCGTCCACGACCGGACCCGCTCCGGCCGTACCGCCTCCACCGTTGTGCTCATGCATCCGACCCTCGGGGACCCGGGACCGCGCCGGAAGCGGGCGATCCGACCTCACGTCATAACCTGGGGGCATGGCACAACCCCCGGACCTGGAATCGCTCCAGCTGCTCGTGCACGTCGCCGACCAGGGCAGCCTCACCGCCGCGGCCGCCGAGCTCGGCATCAGCCAGCCCTCGGCCAGCAAGCGGCTGTCCCGGCTGGAGCGCCGGCTCGGGCTGCGCCTCCTCGACCGCACCCGCCGCGGCTCCGCCCTCACCGCCGACGGCGCCCTCGTCACCGGATGGGCCCGCCGCGTCCTCGACGACCTCACCGCCCTCACCGACGGCGCCGCCGCGCTGCACCGCGCCCGCACCGCGCAGCTGTCCGTCGCGGCCAGCCTCACCGTCGCCGAGTACCTGCTGCCCGCCTGGATCGGCGACCTCCGCCGCGCCGACCCCGGCCTGCACGTCGGCCTCCAGGTCACCAACTCCTCGCGGGTCTGCGAACTGGCCCGGCATGGCGAGATCGACCTCGGCTTCATCGAGTCGCCCGGCCGCCCGTCCGGGCTCCGCTCCCGCGCCGTCGCGGGGGACCGGCTCGTCCTCGTCGCGCCGCCCGGCCACCGCTGGACGCGGCGCCGCCGCCCCGTCGACCCGGCGGAGGTCGCCGGCACCCCGCTGATCACCCGGGAGGCGGGCTCCGGCACCCGGCAGGCGGCCGCGCAGGCGTTCGCCGCGCACGGCCTGGAACCCGTCCCGCCGCTGCTGGAACTCGGATCGAGCACCGCCGTGCGCAACGCGGTCGTCGCCGGCGCCGGACCCGCCCTGATCAGCGAGCTCGTCGTCGCCGCCGACCTCGCCGCCGGCACCCTCACCGAGGTCGAGATCGCCGGGATGACGGTGGAACGGTCCCTGCGCGCCGTGTGGCGGACCGGCGCCGACCCCACCGGCCCCGCCGCCGCGCTCCTCGCCCGCGCCCGCCGCCCCGCGAAGGCGTAGCCTGCCGGACGTGGTCGCCTACGACGTGTTCCTCGCCGACTGTCCCGCCCGCACCACCCTCGCGCTGATCTCCGACACATGGTCCGTGGTCGTGATCACCGCCCTCGGCCGCGGCCCCGCCCGGTACGGCGAGCTGCGCGGGAAGATCGGCGGGATCAGCAACAAGATGCTCACCCAGACGCTGCGCCGCCTCGCCGACAACGGCCTCGTCGAGCGCCGCGAACTGCGCACCGCCCCGCCCGGCACCGAGTACCGCCTCACCGACCTCGGACGCAGCCTCCTCGTCCCCGTCTGCGCCCTGTCCCGCTGGGCGGAGGAGAACACCGACGCGCTGCTCGCCGCCCGCCCGGCCTAGGAACCACCCGGTTCCCCACGGCCTCCTACATTCCTTCGCAGACCCCGAAAGGACTCCGGGAGGAATCATGAAGATCGGTGTGCTCGGCGCGGGAATGATGACCGAATCCCTCGCCGCGGGCTGGGTCCGCGCCGGACACGACGTGCTGATCGGCGGCCGCACCCCCGAGAAGGCCGCCGCCCTCGCCGCACGCGTCGGCGCCCGCGCCGGCACCCTCCGCGAGGCCGCCGAGTTCGGCGACGCCGTCCTCGTCGCCGTCCGCCGCGAAGGGCTGGAGGAGACCATCGCCGCCACCGCCGGCGCCCTCGCCGGCAAGCCGGTGATCGACTGCGGCAACGCCGTCGACGTCACCGACTTCTCGCAGGTCACCTACAAGGACGGCACGTCCATGGCCGAGGAGATCGCCCGCCTCGCACCCGGCGCCCACGTCGTCAAGGCGTTCAACCAGGCGCACGCGTCCGTGTGGGCGATGACCCCGCCCGCCTTCGACGGCCGCCCCCTCGCCGTCCCGTACGCGGGAGCCGAAGAGGGCAAGGCCGCCGCCCGCACCCTGATCGCCGACCTCGGCGCCGAGCCCCTGGACGCGGGCGACATCCGCCAGGCCCGCAACCTGGAGGCGATGGCCATCGTGATCATCCGGCTGCTGTTCTCCGGCTACGACCCGCACTCCGTCTTCGCCTTCGTCAGCCCCGGCCGCACCACCGAGGCGTTCACCTCGCGCTGAGCCGGCGGCCGCTCGCCGCTCAGCCGAGGATGAGCGGGACCCGCGCGGTCAGACCGCCCAGCGCGGCCTCCTCCGCCCCCCTCGCCGCCCGCCGCCCCGTACCGACCAGCAGCGCGTCCGTGTCGGAGAAGGAGCCGGGGAACGCCGCCCCGGCGATCCCCTCCAGCAACGCCCGCGCCGCCGCGAGCGCCTCCGCCGAGGGCCCCGCGACGGACGGCAGATGCGCGACCAGGTCGAGGTGATGCAGCGTCCATTCGAGGACGTACGCGGACAGGAAGTCCCCGGCCGTCAGCACCTTCCCCTGCGTGCTCACCCGCGCGGCGCGGTCGGCGAGCCCCGCCGCGCGCCCCGCCGCCGACCCGACGTCGTCGAGATGGAACTTCAGCCACCGCGGCTCGCCGTACGCGGCGGCGAGCCGCGGGATCAGCGCGTCGAGCGGGTCGTCACCGGTCGGAGGCTCGTCGCCGACGTCCCAGTAGGACACCGCGTCCGCGGTCGGCTCCGTCCCTGCGGGCGTGACCAGGGTGATCAGGACGTCCTGGGCGTCGATGACCAGATGGCACGCGAGGTCCCGGACGAGCCACCCGGCGCAGCCCGACGGCCGCTCGAAGTCCTCGTCGGAAAGCCCCGCGACCGCCGCGAGCAGCGCCGTCCACGACCGTTCGAAGAGATCCACCCACCGCACGCTAACCCCTCACGCCCGTCCCGACCAACCCTTTGACTGCGGGGCGGGAGACTGGGGAATGAAGTGTTCATTTACCGACGATCGGCTCGTTGGTGTGCTCATTGGAAGCGTGTCCGAATGGCCTCTGAAAAGCGCAACGGGGCCCTCCATTTGAGTTCGTGTGGCTTCGAAGTTTGTTTTTGCGATAGGCGATAGGTGATGGGGTGGAGCAGGGGACAGGGCAGTAGTGCGGGGCGATGGGGCAGTAGGGGTTTTTTCTGATGGGAAGAAAGGGTGTTCGGGTGGTGGGGTGGCGCTTGCGTACGGGGCCGCCCCTCCAAAGTCAAGGGCGCCTTCGGCGTCGCTTCGCGATGGACTTCGTCCACC